>NZ_JBMKHJ010000031.1:0-65333 GCF_049237265.1 Enterobacter cloacae complex sp. IR5384
ATCAGACACCGTCTGAATTTGCAGCGGGCTGGAGAAAGGGTCATTCTGAGAATGAAGATTCCGACGTTACTAACTGAGTGTTGTATCTAATCGTGGGGGCAGGTCACGTGGAGTATGCCTGTCAACGCGAATGGCTTATCGCCCATAAGGTTGATTTCCTGCAGGGGTATTATTTCATGCCACCTATGGCACTGGCTGAATTTCATCGCTATATGCAGCAGTATGGCTCCGCAGCAATAGGGTCTGCATGGAGGAGAAAAAGACTAAATTCAGACCCAATGCAAGTGGAGCGTTGTCGCTCACTATAGATACCGATACTGAGGCCCCACGAGATGATCGAGGGGCCTCAGTTTGTGTATTTAACTAAACATCACCTGCGCCCAGCGCGCCAGCCCCGCCGTGACGGAGCCAAAGTCATCGCCGCCGGCAATTGGAATGCCCGGCAGTTGTTCTGCCAGCGCTTTCTTGATCAGCGGCGAACGGGCGCTACCGCCGGTCAGGTAAATCACGTCCGGCTTCTCTTTGCCGTTCTCCAGCGCCAGTTGCACCTGTTCCAGAATGTGCTGCAGCGGCTGGGCGAGCGCGGTTTCCAGTCCTTCCTGAGAAATGGCGGTTGCCAGATCTTCACTGATAAACGGCAAGGAAACCGCGTGCTCCGGGCGATCGGAGAGGGCGATTTTGCTCTCTTCGGCAGTACGCACCACGCGATAACTCAGACGCTGACGCCAGACTTTGTAGAGCAGGGCGACCTTGTCGGCCTCCCGGGCATCGCGCACCATATCGTTCAGGAAGCGGCCATTCGCGCTGCTGTAAAAATCGCTCTGCGCGGGGACGTCGTTGATGGCGATAGCGTTCCACCAGGGCAGGATCGGCAGGGCGATCCCTTTTTCCGTTTGCCCACCCATGCCCAGCAGTGGCATCAGACTCTTAAAGGCGAGCGCGATATCCAGATCGTTACCGCCCACGCGGCAGCCGCTGTGCCCCAGCAGGCTGTTTTCGCGGTCACGACGGTTATGCCACTGCGGCCCCATCAGCAGCAGTGAGCAGTCGGTTGTGCCCCCGCCGATGTCGACGACCAGCACGCGCTTCTCTTCTGTCAGCGTGGCTTCAAAATCCAGCCCCGCCGCCACCGGCTCATACTGGAATACCACGTCGCGAAAGCCCGCGCGGTGCGCGGCACGCTCAAGGATCCCCTGCGCCTGCAGGTTAGCCTCGTCGCCACCCAGCCCCTGGAAGTTGATCGGACGGCCAATGACCGCCTGATCGATCGCCTCCGGTACCTGGGTTTGCGCCTGATTGCGAATGTGCAGCATCATGGCGCAGACCAGATCTTCAAACATCGCCACCTGCTGCGGCTTCAGCCCGCTGGCGCCGAGAAACGATTTTGGCGATTTAACGAAGTAGACCTCTTCCGGGTCGTCAATGTAGTGTCCGAGCGACGAGAGGCCGAACTGGACGCTCGACGGTGTGACGTCGATATCTTCTTCGCGGTTAAAACTGACGGCCCGGCGCAGCAACGCTTGTGATTCCGCCGCCGTGGCCGGAACCTGATGGTGGCGGAACAGCCATTCGCTGACCGCTTCGCGGGTTGGTGCGCAGAGCATTGACGGCAGCAGCGTACTCTCGTTTTCCATTTTCAGGAGCAATGGTTGTCCGTTTTGCATAATCGCAACCGAACAGTTCGCCGTACCGTAGTCGAATCCAATAAACACGATTAATCCCCATGCCAGTGAGAAGGGGCGAGACTTTAGCGGAATGCCCGACCGGCGACAACAGGAATATGAAAGCAAGGCGAAACAAGGCCTTTCGGTTTATGCTGAGGTGAACAAAAAAGGAGTGACAATGTATACCCTGACCTGGCAACCCCCTTACGACTGGCAATGGATGTTTGGCTTTCTTGGCGCGCGTGCGGTGGAGGGGATCGAGACGGTTACCGAACGCTACTACGAGCGCAGTTTCACCTGCCAGCGACACCAGGGGATCTTTCGCGTCACCCCGGATCTGAACACCCATACGCTCAACGTCACGCTTAGCCCGGGGTTAATCCCGGTTGCGCAGACCTGTCTTGAACGCATCGCAGGTCTGTTCGATCTTGCCTGCGATCCGCAGCAAATTCAGCAGGCGCTGGGCGACCTTGGCGCTGCGCGACCAGGGTTGCGCTTACCGGGGGCGATGGATGCCTACGAGCAGGGCGTGCGGGCGATCCTGGGGCAACTGGTCAGCGTGGCGATGGCGGCGAAGCTGGCCTCACGGGTGGTTGCCCTGTGCGGCGAACCGGTAAAAGATGCGCGGGGCTATCTGTGCTTTCCCACTCCTGAGGTGCTGGCTGCGGTGGATCCGCTGGCGCTGAAGGCCCTCGGCATGCCGGTCAAACGGGCGGAGTCGTTGATTCATCTGGCCCGCTCCGTGGTCGACGGCACGTTTCCGCTGTTCCCGCCTGCGGATATTGAGGCCGGGATGAAAGCCTTACAGCAGCGGCCGGGGATAGGGCGCTGGACGGCAAATTACCTTGCCCTGCGCGGCTGGCAGGCGAAAGATGTGTTCCTGCCGGATGACTACCTGATTAAGCAACGCTTTGCCGGCATGACGCCCGCGCAAATTCGCCGCTACGCCCAGCGCTGGCAGCCGTGGCGCTCTTACGCCCTGTTGCACATCTGGTACACCGACGGCTGGACGCCATCAGTTGATGGCGAAATAGCTGGTGTTCAGCAGTAGATCCAGCGGCTGCGGCTCACCGATGGTGTCACCGAAAATAAAATCAACGCCGATGCCGGAGAGCGTATCCATCATGATGGGTTGGTTACACGGACCGGCGATGGTACGCATCCCCAGACGCTGAGCATGGCCCTGAATAATGGTAACCATCATCTCATCCATCAGGTTGCCGTGCACATTGGTCACCACTTCGGCGTCCAGCATCAGATAATCAGCCACGTTGGCACCAAGGTGGCTAAAGAGCTCCATGTTGCGTCCCGCCTGGCTGAGCACCACGCGGCAGCCAACGTGGCGGAGCTTTTGTAGCCCCGTCTGGACGTTTGGATCCGGGTTTGCCACAACGTCGATCGCGATGACCAGATGCAGCAGACGGCCCGGTAAAGGTCCTTTATCCAGCAGGTCGAGCAATTCGTCGATCAGCGTGGCGCTGGCTAAACCCGCGGCGGACAGGGGAAGGGCGACCCCGAGGCCTTTTTTGGCAACCGGAGCGGCATACGCGCGGAAGAATTCGCTAAATATACGGCGGTCCAGCGCATGTAAAAGCTCAGGCTCCGCCAGGCCGGAACGGAAGGCGTGCTCTTCCAGCACTTCTCCCTGGCTGGTCCACAGGCGCAGCGAAATCAGCCAGAAGTTGCAGCTTTCCGGGATGCGCGGGGAGGCCACGCTGCGGGCGATCATCATCAGATGGTTGTCTTTGATCATATGCCACTGTTCATCAAGCGACATCATGCTGCGCGCGCTGTGGGCCCGCTCCTGCTGCGGCTCGTACACCGTCACCACGCCGCGACCGTTGTTTTTCGAGGCGTAGCAGGCAATGTCGGCCTGGGACATGACTTCCGAGGCCTGATGATTATTTTCATCAATCAGCGTGATCCCCGCGCTGGCGCCGATCCGGTGCAGGCGGCCCTCCCACATAAAGTGATAGTCGTTGATGGTATGGACCAGCCGACCCGCAATATAGCGGGCACTTTCAATATTGCAGTCCGGTAGCAGCAGCCCGAATTCATCCCCGCCCAGACGCGCCAGCACGTCGCTGGAGCGCAGCATGGTCAGCATCAAGGACGCAAGCTCCCGCAACAGGGCGTCGCCTGCCGCGTGGCCTGCGGTATCGTTGACGGCTTTGAAGCGATCAAGATCGATAAACACCAGCGCATGTCGCTGGCGCGTCTCCTGCACGGTTTGCAGCAGCCGCTTGAGGTGATTTTCGAAACTAACCCGGTTTGCCAGATGGGTGAGGGCATCGTGAGAAGCGCTATAACTGAGCTGACGCAACATTTTGCGCGATTCGGTGACGTCCTGAATAACCAGCACCGAGCCGATATTCTGCCCGTCCAGCGTGCTGAGTGGGGTGATGCTGTAATGGATATCAAAAACGCCGCCGGTACGGCAGTTCAGCACCACATCCTGCTCGATATCTGAACGGGACATATCGCCGCTGTGAATATTCTCCATCAGCGGCCCTTTTTCGCCGAAGGTGATATGCAGAACCTTCAGCACCGGCTGGCCGATGGCCTCGGTTTGCAACCAGCCGCTCATTTTCTCGGCGACCGGGTTCATAAAGGTGACATTCATGTCGACATCGGTACACAGCACTGCTTCGCCGATGGAGTCGAGGGTAATGTGCAAACGCTCTTTTTCCTGGAACAGGGCCTCATTGAGCTGCTTCACTTCGGTCATGTCCATATTGATACCGAGCAAGCGTTCGACTTCCCCCTGTTTGTTCAGGACCCGGTTCGCCAGGGAGCGAATATGGCGTACCCCCTCTTTCACGCGAATACGGAATTCAAGCTTAAACGGCAGCCGTGAAATGAGTGATTCCCGAAGCACTTTTTCAGCATGGGCGCGATCTTCAGGCAGCATCGTATCGTGCCAGAGCTGCCACGTAGGTTTGATGTGCGGCGGGATTTCATACAGCTCAAACATCCGCTTATCCCAGCTGATGATGTCCGGCTCCAGATCCCACTCCCAGATGCCAATGCCGCCCGCTTCATTGGCAAGGGTAATGCGCTCCATCAGCCGTTTATTGACCCATTCGGTCTGCTTCAGATCGTTAATATCTTCAATCTGGGCAATGAAATAGAGCGGTGAACCGTCGGCATGACGTACAACCGAGACCGCAAGCAGCGCCCAGACCACTTCGCCGCTGCGGGTGTAGTAGCGTTTCTCAAGGGTGTAGGTGTTGATATCCCCGTTGACCAGTTGTTCAAGCTGTTCGAGATCGGTGTGCAGATCTTCTGGCCAGGTTAGCTGCTGGAAGGTGAGCGACTGCAGCTCCGTCTGGCTGTAACCGAGAAAGTTACACAGCGCTTTATTGGCCTGCAGCCACTGGCCGTCAATGCTGACCAGCGCCATGCCAATGGCGGAATACTCCATCGCATTACGAAAACGCTCTTCACTTTCAGTGATGTGTTTTCGCTCTGCGCGAAAGGCATACATCACCATGGTCATGACGTTGGCTGGCAGAAGCAGCATCAGGAACGGCAGCCAGGGGGCATTCAGCATCGCGCCGGTGTGCTGCGTGGTCAATGCCTCCGGGTTATGGGCAATCATCAGCGAAACCACCATCACGGTGACCAGAAACACCATAAAGGCTTCCATGCGCGGCAGGCGCACAGCGCTCCACATCAGCAGAACAATGACGCAGGTAAAAGGCCACGGCAGCCAGACGATGGCCGCCCAGCTAAGGACCAGCGTCACGGCCATGGTTACCAGCGTTTCCAGCAGCAGCTTCGGGTCTCGATGGCGCAGGAGATAGTGCGGCTTAAACAGTAACCCTAATGGCACCAGAGCCAGTGCGCCAACCGCTTCAGACAAGACCCACACGAGGAAATTACGCAGCGGCTCCGGGCTGGGTATCAGTAAATGCACCAGCACACCGCCCACCAGCGGGGGGATCAGCGCGCTGCCGATGGCCAGGCGGATCCAGTCATTCAGATTCTGCAGCGGGTTGTACCAGGGGAGCAGTTTGCGCAGTAATAACGCACCAACTACCGCTTCCACTACGTTAATGGCGGTATAGGTCGGATTAATCGACGACCAGGAGAAGAGCATCCACGAGGCCAGAATATTGCCAAACGAACAGGCCAGGGCAATACCGGGCCACATTTTTCCGGCGTGGCGATAAAACGCCACCATCATAATGGCGGTGGGAAACCAGAGCGGAGCCAGCAGCGCGCCGAAGCGGGTCAACTCCAGCGAAAAAAGGGTAAAGATAAAGGTGACCAGGCCCAGACAGACAAGTCGCATAAGAGGATGTGGGGTGGTAACCAAAACCCGCTGGTGTTGTTTATTCATTACCGCTTTATCCAGAGACGCCATGCCGTCGGGAGTGAAGGTCCGGACGAGTGAATGTGCTAATTTGGTTTATGCTAGTACAAACAATTTACAATTCATATGGCGACTGCTCATAATTTGACATCATAGATTTATTAAATAGTTAGTGTTTAAAAAAATCCTGTTAAACGCTGAAAAAACGCGCGCAAAAATTTCACTCAGGGAACATGACGTCACTTTTCAGCCTGTCTCGCATAACCTGCGCTTTCGACTGGTATCACGCCCGTGAAATCCCTATAATTGCCGCGTTTGACGCTCCGGCGTCGTCCTTCCTTAACATCCAGGTTAATCAGGTCGCTAAATTTATGACTGATAAGTCTCATCAGTGCGTCATTATAGGCATTGCCGGCGCATCGGCTTCAGGTAAAAGTCTTATTGCCAGTACGCTTTACCGCGAACTGCGTGAACAAGTTGGTGATGAGCACATCGGCGTCATTCCCGAAGACAGCTATTACAAAGACCAATCCCATCTGTCGATGGAAGAGCGCGTAAAAACGAACTATGACCATCCTAATGCCATGGATCACAGCTTGCTGTTCCAGCATTTAGAAGCGCTCAAGAGCGGCCAGGCGATTGAACTGCCTGTTTATAGTTACGTGGAACATACCCGCACGCAGGAAACGATTCGCATTGAGCCAAAGAAGGTGATTATCCTTGAAGGCATCCTGCTTCTGACCGACGCGCGTCTGCGCGAGTCAATGAACTTCTCCATCTTTGTTGATACCCCGCTGGACATCTGCCTGATGCGCCGCATCAAGCGTGACGTGAACGAACGTGGCCGTTCAATGGACTCCGTCATGGCGCAGTACCAGAAAACCGTTCGCCCAATGTTCCTGCAATTTATTGAACCATCCAAACAATACGCCGATATTATCGTGCCGCGCGGAGGCAAAAACCGCATTGCCATTGATATCTTAAAAGCGAAAATCAGCCAGTTTTTTGAATAAGCCGCGCGAATTGTGTACCGTTCAGAGATAACCTGCTTTGCCCTGAGTCTTTATCCTCAGGGCACGATGCACGAAAGGAGAGAGTGCCATGCGTCTTTGTGATCGCGATATAGAAGCCTGGCTGGATGAAGGCCGCCTGTCTATTACCCCACGTCCACCCGTGGAGCGTATCAATGGTGTCACCGTTGATGTGCGACTGGGGAATAAATTCCGCACCTTCAGCGGCCATACCGCACCGTTCATCGACCTTAGCGGGCCGAAGGATGAAGTCAGCGCCGCGCTTGATCGCGTGATGAGTGACGAAATCGTTATCGACGAAGGCGAGGCCTTTTATCTGCATCCGGGCGAGTTGGCGCTGGCGGTGACCTTTGAATCGGTGACGCTGCCCGCGGATCTGGTGGGCTGGCTCGATGGCCGTTCCTCTCTGGCGCGTCTGGGGTTGATGGTACACGTGACCGCGCACCGTATCGATCCAGGCTGGTCGGGCCGAATCGTGCTGGAGTTTTTCAACGCCGGTAAACTGCCGCTGGCGCTGCGCCCGGGCATGATGATTGGTGCGCTGAGCTTTGAACCGCTGACGGGTCCGGCCGATCGTCCTTACAACCGCCGTCAGGACGCAAAATACCGCGACCAGCAGGGTGCGGTTGCCAGCCGTATTGATAAAGACTGATCGTTAGTCCATTGAGGATGCCATGAGAAGAGTTCTGACAACGCTGATGATTTTGCTGGTGGTGCTGGTTGCTGGCCTTTCAGCGTTGGTTCTGCTGGTTAACCCGAATGATTTCCGCGCCTATATGGTGCGGCAGGTCGAAGCCCGCAGTGGTTATCAACTGAAGCTGGATGGGCCGCTGCGCTGGCACGTCTGGCCCCAGCTCAGCATTCTCTCTGGCCGCATGTCGTTAACCGCGCCGGGGGCTGCTCAGCCCCTGGTGTCTGCCGATAACATGCGCCTTGATGTGGCGTTAGTTCCGCTCTTTTCGCACCTGTTGCAGGTCAACCAGGTGATGTTAAAAGGCGCGGTGATTCAGCTGACGCAACAAACTGAAGCCGTGCGTAACGCGGATGCGCCGGTTGCGCCGCGGGAAAATACCTTACCTGATGAACCGTCAGATACGGGCTGGTCATTCGATATTGGCAAACTGAAGGTGGCCGATAGCGTGCTGGTTTTCCAGCATGAAGACGATGAGCAGGTCACCGTACGGAATATCAACCTCAAAATGGAGCAGGATGAGCACCATCTTGCTTCGCTGGAGTTTAGCGGACGGGTCAACCGCGATCAGCGCGATCTCACTTTGTCTCTGAATGCCAGCGTCAATGCGTCGGATTATCCGCACCAGCTTACCGCCGACATTCAGCAGCTGAACTGGCAACTGACAGGAGCCGATCTCCCTGCCCAGGGGATTGCCGGTCAGGGAACGATGCAGGCCGTCTGGCGTGAAGAGTTAAAACAGCTTGAGATGAATAATCTCAACCTGCAGGCGAACGACAGCAGCCTGAAAGGGCAGGCGAGCGTCATTCTGGAGGCGAAGCCGAAATGGGTGCTCAATCTGCAGTTTGACAAGCTCAACCTGGAAAACCTGCTTCCTCCGCCTCCGGCGAGCGCTACGGACAACGATCCCGCGCAGCTCGGGCAAAACCAGGGGAAACAGACGCGTCCGGTTATCTCGTCTAATCTCGATCAGCCGGACTATAACGGTCTGCGGGGCTTCACGGCGGACATTCTGCTGAAGGCCAACAGCCTGCGCTGGCGCGGTATCGATTTCACCGACGTGAGCAGCCAGATGTTCAACCAGAACGGTTTGCTGGTGATCTCCGAACTGAGCGGCAAAATGGGCGCCGGGCACCTTTCCCTGCCGGGCACGCTGGATGTGCGTAAAGAGGCCTCGACTGCGGAATTTCAGCCGCGTCTCGACAACGTTGAGATTGGCACCATCCTGAAAGCCTTTGACTACCCCATCTCCATGACGGGTCAACTGACGCTGGCGGGGGATTTCTCGGGCACGAAGATCGATGCTGATGCTTTCCGCCGCGACTGGCAGGGGCAGGCTCACCTTGAACTGAAAGATGCCCGCATGGAAGGGCTCAACTTCCAGCAGCTGGTACAGCAGGCGGTGGAGCGTAGCAGCGATGTTAAAGCGCAGGAAAATTACGACAGCGCCACGCGTCTCGACAGCTTTAGCAGTGACCTGACGCTCGACAATGGGCAGCTCTCTCTGAACGGCATGCAGGGGACCTCCTCACTGTTGTCATTAACCGGCGAGGGCAAGCTGGATCTGGTAAAAGAGACGGCAGATACCCACTTCAACGTTCAGGTGCTGTCCGGCTGGCAGGGTGAAGGTAAGCTGATCGACTTCCTGAAAGAGACGCCGGTACCGCTGAGCGTATATGGCCAATGGCAGTCGCTGAACTACAGCCTGCAGGTGGATCAGATCCTGCGCAAGCATCTGCAGGATGAAGCCAAACGTCGGTTGAACGACTGGGCGGATCGCAATAAAGATACCCAAAACGGGAAGGATGTGAAGAAGCTGCTCGATAAGCTGTGATGCCTGTTGTGCCGGGTGGCGCTTCGCTTACCCGGCCTACAAAAGCCGGGCACAGTAGGCCGGGTAAGCGAAGCGCCACCCGGCTTTTTTACACCTCAAAATCCATCTCGTCTTCGTCGCGCAGCGGTATCAGCTGCACCTTCTGCACTCGATGGTTTTCAATCTGCAGCGTCTTGAGCATATAGTCGCCTACCTGAACTTCTTCACCCGGCTGGGGAATGCGCTGCAGATACTCCATCAGCAGACCTGCAATGGTGTGATACCCGCGCTTTTCATCCAGCGGCAGGGGAACATACTGGACCAGGTCTTCAAGCGGCATATGGCCGTTGGCCGTCCATGAACCGTCCGCGTTTTTCTGAATGTCGTGGCGCGCATCGATTTCATCCACTTCGTTTGGCAAATTACCGGCGATGGTTTCCATCACGTCGCTGAGCGTGACCAGCCCCTCAACCGAACCAAACTCATCCACCACAAAGGCAAAGTGCGTACGCGCGTTACGGAATTGCTCAAGGGCAGAGAGCAGCTGCAGCCCCTCCGGGAACACCAGCGGCTGGCGCACCAGGGCGCGCAAATTGAGTGCCTCACCGTGCAACTGCTGTTGCAGCAGGTCAATGACGTGCACCACGCCCAGCAGCTCCTCTTCTTCGTCACCCCCCGTCACGACCACCCGGGTATGCTGGTTTCTGTCCAGCAGGGCGCGGATCTGCTCTTCCGGGGCGGTGAGGTCGATATGTTCGATGTCATGGCGCGACGTCATGATGCTGCTGACCGTGCGCTGGTTAAGATTGAGCACCCGCTCAATCATCAGTCGTTCCTGCGGGTTGAAGATCTGCCCGTCACTGTGATCGGCCAGCATCGCGGAAGATTCAGCATCCAGCTCCGCATCTTCTTTCTTCCCGCTGAGCAGGCGCATCACCGTGTCGGCGGTGCGTTGACGTAATGTCTGATTTGCCGAGAGGAAGCGGCGGCGGTTGAAAATCGCCAGCTGGTTAAGCGCCTCAATCATGACGGAGAAACCAATGGCGGCGTAGAGATAGCCTTTCGGAATGTGGAACCCAAAGCCGTCGGCCACCAGGCTAAAGCCAATCATTAACAGGAAACTCAGGCAGAGAATGACAATGGTCGGGTGGCTGTTCACAAACCGGGTCAGCGCTTTACTCGCCATCACCATCAGCGTAATGGCAATGATCACCGCAGCCATCATCACCGCCAGATGGTCGACCATCCCGACGGCGGTAATGACGGAATCCAGGGAGAAGACCGCATCGAGCACCACAATTTGCGCCACCACCGGCCAGAATTTAGCCCCACGCCGCTGGGTGGGGTTTTCGCTGTCTTTGCCTTCGAGCCGCTCGTTCAGTTCTACCGTGGCTTTAAACAGCAGGAACAACCCGCCGAAGAGCATGATCAAATCACGCGCGCTAAAGCTCAGGCCGTGAACGGAGAAAAGGGGCTTTGTCAGGGTCACCAGCCAGGAGATTGAGGCCAGCAGCAGCAGTCGCATCACCATCGCCAGCAGCAGGCCCGTTACGCGCGCACGGTCGCGCTGCGCCGGGGGGAGTTTTTCGGCGAGGATGGCGATAAAGACCAGGTTATCAATACCGAGCACTAATTCGATGACGACCAGCGTAACCAGCCCGGCCCAGATTGATGGATCGGCAATCCATTCCATAGTAATCGCAATACCTTCTGTTATATGAGCAATGTCACACTTCGATCATGGATAAAGCCAGGGGAAATTGCAATGCCGGGCTGAGATTTCTCTTAATACGATCCGGCAAAAAGGAAGAACAATGCGGAATCTGTAAATAAGCTAAATACGTAGATTTAATTACGGCGAACGCATTTTAGGATATATCGCAATAAATGGTTTTTATTTTAATTTTGTCAATATAAAGAAAATCCTAAAACGTCAAAACTTTGCTCTTAATATTAATCTTAAAAACCGTTATTAGGACAGTTGTCTCCTTGCCTGCTATTAGGTTAGCTGCAACAATTCTCCCAGCATCAAATGTTAAATCTCCTTGTTGCTATTATTGTTCCGGTCTTCAGTGATGGTTATTCATTATCTGCCGTGTATCGCAAGCGGCTGATATATTTCCAGAAGGCCTTATCAAAGAGGGTGTCTATCCATAACGCATTGTTTAGTCAGTGGATTGGTAACTGAAAGCCAAGGGCGGTAGCGTGCCTGAAAGCGTGTGAATCAGCCTCGATTATTCTGTCAATAGCCAATGGATGAATAAGCTTTTTTTAGGACTGATGCCAGTTATATTTCTATTTGAACAACTGCATGCTGAAAGCCAAATCGACCCGGCTTATTTAATTGCACAGGATAATTACTCTGCCAAAGTGATAAATAATCAATGATGAAATCCAAAATGAAATTGATGCCATTATTGGTGTCTGTGACCTTGATGAGTGGTTGTACAGTCTTTCCCGGCAGCAATATGTCAACAATGGGTAAGGATGTGATCAAACAACAGGATGCTGATTTTGATCTCGACAAAATGGTGAATGTTTATCCACTGACACCACGTCTGGTCGAACAATTACGTCCACGTCCAAATGTTGCGCAGCCGAATATGTCTCTGGACCAGGAAATTGCCTCCTACCAGTACCGCGTAGGTCCGGGTGACGTGATTAATGTTACCGTGTGGGACCATCCGGAATTGACCACGCCAGCGGGCCAATACCGCAGCTCAAGCGACACCGGTAACTGGGTGCAGTCTGATGGCACCATGTTCTATCCCTATATCGGCAAAGTACACGTTGCCGGGAAAACCCTTGCCGAAATCCGTAGTGATATTACCGGCCGCTTAGCGCAGTACATCGCCGATCCGCAGGTGGACGTTAATATCGCCGCATTCCGTTCGCAAAAAGCCTATATCTCCGGACAGGTGAACAAATCTGGCCAGCAGGCCATCACCAACGTGCCGCTGACCGTGCTGGACGCCATTAACGCCGCGGGCGGCTTAACCGACGGTGCCGACTGGCGCAACGTCGTTCTGACCCACAACGGCAAAGAACAACGCATTTCTCTGCAGGCGCTGATGCAAAACGGCGACCTGACGCAGAACCGTCTGCTCTATCCGGGCGACATTCTGTATGTACCGCGTAATGACGATCTGAAAGTCTTCGTGATGGGTGAAGTGAAGAAACAGAGCACCCTCAAAATGGACTTCAGCGGCATGACCCTGACCGAAGCCCTGGGTAATGCAGAGGGTATCGATCTCACCACCTCTAATGCCACCGGTATCTTCGTGATCCGTCCGCTGAAAGGCGAGGGCAGTGCGAAAGGCAAGATTGCCAATATTTACCAGCTGGATATGTCCGATGCGACTTCTCTGGTAATGGCAACGGAGTTCCGCCTCCAGCCTTATGACGTGGTGTATGTCACCACCGCACCGGTTGCCCGCTGGAACCGTCTGATCAACCAGTTGCTGCCAACCATCAGTGGCGTTCGCTACATGACGGATACGGCGCGCGACATTCATACCTGGTAATCCGCGATGTTTAATAAAATTCTGGTGGTATGCGTGGGGAACATTTGCCGTTCCCCAACGGCTGAGCGGTTGCTGAAACACTACCAGCCCGAGCTCACCGTCGATTCTGCAGGGCTGGGCGCGCTGGTCGGTAAAGGTGCCGATGAAAGCGCCGCGAGCGTGGCCCGCGATCACAACCTTTCTCTTGACGGGCACTGCGCCCGCCAGGTCACCGGCCGCATGTGCCGGGAGTATGACCTGATCCTGACGATGGAAAAACGCCATATTCACTCGCTATGCGAAATCGCACCGGAGATGCGCGGCAAAGTGATGCTGTTTGGTCACTGGGAAAACGAACGCGAAATCCCCGATCCCTATCGCAAAAGCCGTGAGGCCTTTGAGGCGGTGTATACCTTACTTGACCAGTCTGCCCGTCAGTGGGCGCAGGCACTGAAAGCTCAGCAGGGATAACAATGACAGAAAAAACAAAACCTTCTGCCGCCCCGATTTCGGGCAGTGATGAAATCGATATTGGTCGCCTGGTCGGCACCGTCATAGAGGCGAAGTGGTGGGTACTTGGGATCACCGCCGTGTTTGCCGCCGCGGCGATCGTCTATACGCTGTTTGCGACACCCATCTATAGCGCCGATGCGCTGGTGCAGATTGAGCAGAACACCGGCAACTCGCTGGTGCAGGATATTGGCTCTGCCCTGGCGAACAAACCGCCTGCCTCCGAGGCCGAAATTCAGCTGATCCAGTCGCGTCTGGTGCTGGGTAAAACGGTTCACGATCTGGGGCTTGATATCTCCGTCACCAAAAATACCTTCCCGATATTTGGTGCCGGCTGGGATCGCCTGACCGGGCACAGCAACGACACGGTAAAAGTTACCGACTTTGTGCTGCCGAAAGGGAGCGCGGATCAAACCTTTACCCTGACAGTGCTAGGGCCGAAGCAGTATCAGCTGACCAGCGACGCAGGCTTCAGCGCGCGCGGTGAAGTGGGACAAATGCTGACAAAAGATGGCGTCAGCATGAAGGTGAGCGCTATTCAGGCGCAGGAAGGCAGCGAGTTTACCGTCACCAAATTCTCCACCCTGGGGATGATCAACAATCTGCAAAATAACCTGACGGTCACCGAAAATGGCAAGGACACGGGTGTCCTGAGCATGACCTTTACCGGTGAAGATAAGGATCAAATCCGCGAAATTCTCAACAGCATTACCCGCAACTACCTTGAGCAGAACGTCGAACGCAAGTCGGCTGAAGCGGCGAAAAGCCTGGCCTTCCTCGCCAAACAGCTCCCGGAAGTACGCGCACGTCTGGATGACGCAGAGAACAAACTGAACGCGTTTCGTCAGGATAAAGACTCCGTCGATCTGCCGCTGGAAGCGAAATCGGTGCTCGATTCGATGGTCAATATTGATGCGCAACTCAACGAGTTGACCTTCAAAGAGGCGGAAATTTCTAAGCTCTACACCAAACGTCACCCGGCCTATCGCACGCTGCTGGAAAAACGTCGCACCCTCGAAGAGGAGAAAGCGAAGCTTAATGACCGCGTCACCGCGATGCCAAAAACGCAGCAGGAAATTGTGCGTCTGACCCGCGACGTGGAATCCGGCCAGCAGGTCTATATGCAGCTGCTGAACAAACAGCAGGAGCTGAAGATTACCGAAGCCAGCACCGTCGGCGACGTGCGTATTGTTGACCCGGCCATTACCCAGCCTGGCGTACTGAAGCCGAAGAAAGCGCTGATTATCCTCGGCAGCATTATCCTCGGCCTGATGCTCTCCATTGTTGGTGTGTTGCTGCGCTCGCTGTTCAACCGCGGTATCGAAAGCCCCCAGGTGCTGGAAGAAAACGGTATCAACGTTTACGCCAGTATCCCGCTCTCCGAATGGCAGAAATCGCATGATCGGGTCAAAAGCGTCAAAGGCGTCAAGCGTTACAAACAGAGCCAGCTGCTGGCAGTGGGTAACCCGACGGACCTGGCAATTGAAGCGGTGCGCAGCCTGCGTACCAGTCTCCACTTCGCCATGATGCAGGCCAAAAACAACGTACTGATGTTAACCGGTGTCAGCCCGTCGATAGGTAAGACCTTTGTCTGTGCCAACCTGGCGGCGGTGGTCAGCCAGACCAATAAACGGGTGCTGCTGATCGACTGCGATATGCGTAAGGGCTATACCCACGAGCTGCTGGGGACCAATAACGTCAACGGTCTGTCGGAAATCCTGCTTGGCAAGGGTGAGATTAGCCAGAGCGCAAAACCGACCAGCATCCCGAAATTTGACCTCATCCCACGTGGTCAAGTGCCGCCAAACCCATCCGAACTGTTGATGAGCGACCGCTTTGCCGAGCTGGTGGAGTGGGCGAGCAAAAACTATGACCTGGTGCTGATCGATACACCACCAATTCTGGCCGTGACCGATGCGGCCGTGGTCGGTCGCCTGGCGGGAACCACGCTGATGGTGGCGCGCTATGCGGTGAACACCCTGAAGGAAGTGGAAACCAGCCTGAGCCGCTTCGAGCAGAATGGCATTGAGGTGAAAGGGGTGATCCTGAACTCCATCTTCCGCCGTGCGACCGGGTACCAGGATTACGGGTATTACGAGTACGAATATAAGTCTGACAGCAAATAACAATCCCCCTCACCCTAACCCTCTCCCGAGGGGAGAGGGAACTGCCCGGTGCAGCTATTCTCCCTCTCCCTTTGGGAGAGAGGCGGGGTGAGGGATCAGGGGAAGACTATGACCACACAACGCCCTTTAGTTTCTATTTATATGCCGACATGGAATCGTCAGCAGCTGGCGATCCGTGCAATCAAATCGGTGCTGCGCCAGGATTACGATAACTGGGAGATGATCATTGTTGATGACTGTTCCTCTTCGTATGAGCAGCTGCAAAAGTTTGTCACTGACCTCAATGACCCGCGTGTCAGCTATACCCATAACGCGATCAACTCCGGGGCGTGTGCGGTGCGTAATCAGGCAATTATGCAGGCCAAAGGGCAGTATCTGACCGGCATCGACGACGATGACGAGTGGACACCAAACCGTCTGTCCATTTTCCTGTCGCACAAGGAACAACTGGTCACCCACGCTTTCCTGTATGCCAACGACTATGTCTGTCAGGGCGAGGTTTACTCGCAGCCTGCCAGCCTGCCGCTGTACCCGAAATCACCATACTCTCGCCGCCTGTTCTACAAGCGCAACATCATCGGCAATCAGGTGTTCACCTGGGCGTGGCGCTTTAAAGAGTGCCTGTTCGATACCGAACTGAAGGCCGCGCAGGATTACGACATCTTCCTGCGAATGGTGGTGGAGTATGGCGAGCCGTGGAAGGTGGAAGAGGCCACGCAGATCCTGCACATCAACCACGGGGAGATGCAAATCACCTCCTCACCAAAAAAATTCTCGGGTTACTTCCATTTCTACCGCAAGCACAAGGATAAGTTTGACCGTGCCAGCCGGAAGTACCAGCTCTTTACCCTCTATCAGATCCGCAATAAGCGGATGACCTGGCGTACCTTGCTGACGCTGTTTTCCGTGCGCAACGGCAAGCGACTGGCTGATGGACTGCGGGGGAAATAATGTTTCTGGAAGATTGCCGCGCTAACAGCTGGAGCCTGCGCCCGTGCTGCATGGTTCTGGCGTACCGCATCGCGCATTTCTGCTCGGTGTGGCGTAAGAAAAATGTTCTGAACAACCTCTGGGCGGCACCGGTTCTGGTGCTGTACCGGATTATCACCGAATGCATTTTTGGCTATGAAATTCAGGCTGCGGCCACCATCGGCCGCCGCTTTACCATTCACCACGGCTATGCGGTGGTCATCAATAAGTTCGTGGTCGCCGGGGATGATTTCACTATTCGTCATGCGGTCACCATCGGCAACCGGGGGCCGGAGAGCCTGGCCTGCCCGGTCATCGGCAACAACGTCGAGCTGGGGGCGAACGTGGTGATCATTGGCGACATTACCATTGGTAACAACGTCACGATTGGTGCAGGCAGCGTGGTGCTGGACAGCATTCCGGATAACGCGCTGGTAGTGGGCGAAAAAGCCCGCGTGAAGGTGATCAAATGAACATTCTGCAATTTAACGTCCGTCTCGCCGAGGGCGGGGCGGCTGGCGTGGCGCTGGATCTGCACCAGCGTGCGCTGCAAAAAGGGCTTCAGTCTCGTTTTATCTACGGCTATGGCAAAGGCGGTAAGAAAAGCGTCAGCCACGATAGCTATCCGCAGGTGCACAAGCAGACGCCACGTCTGACGTCTGTCGCCAACATTGCGCTGTTTCGTCTGTTTAACCGCGATCTGTTTGGCAACCTGAACAACCTCTATCGTACGGTCACGCGCACTTCCGGCCCGGTTGTGCTCCATTTTCACGTGCTGCACAGCTACTGGCTGAACCTGCAAGAGGTGGTGACGTTTTGCCAGAAGGTACAGGCTCACAAGCCGGATACCCGCTTCATCTGGACGCTGCACGACCACTGGAGCGTGACCGGACGCTGTGCGTTCACCGACGGCTGTGAAGGCTGGAAAAACGCCTGCCAGAAGTGCCCGACATTAACCAATTACCCGCCGGTGAAAGTGGATCGCGCTCACCAGCTGGTGGACGGAAAACGTCAGCAGTTCCGCGATATGCTGTCGCTCGGCTGCACGTTTATCTCCCCCAGCCAGCATGTGGCCGATGCTTTTAACAGTCTGTATGGGGCAGGGCGGTGTCAGATCATCAACAACGGGATCGACGTGGCGACGGAAGCGATTCTGGCCGAGTTGACCCCGGTTGCGGAAACCGCAGGCAAACCGAAAATTGCAATCGTCGCTCATGACCTGCGTTACGACGGCAAAACCAACCAGCAGCTGGTGCGCGATATGATGGCGCTGGGTGACAAAATCGAACTGCATACCTTCGGCAAATTCTCGCCGTTCGACGGCGCTAACGTGGTGAATCACGGGTTTGAAACGGATAAGCGCAAGCTGATGAGCGCCCTCAACGGGATGGATGCGCTGGTGTTCAGCTCGCGCGTCGATAACTACCCGCTGATCCTCTGCGAAGCGCTCTCGATTGGCGTGCCGGTGATCGCCACCCACAGCGATGCGGCGCGTGAAGTGCTGGAAAAATCGGGCGGGAAAACGTTCGCGGAACAGGAGGTGCTGCCGCTGGTGCAACTGCCGAAGCCGCAGATTGCGCAGGCCGTTTTTGGCACTGACCTGGAATCGTTCCGCAACCGCAGCCGCAAGGCCTACAGTGGACAACAGATGCTGGAGGAATATGTCTCGTTCTATCAGAGTCTGTAGTTATCTGCTGCTGCCGCTGATCTATCTGCTGGTCAACGTCAAAATTGCCCAGCTTGGCGAAAGCTTCCCGATAACCATTGTGACTTTCTTGCCTGCTCTGCTTCTGTTGTACGTCGATAAAATCAACCTCAAGAAGCTGATGATTGCCTTAGGGATGGGCTTTGGCCTGACGCTGTTTAACTACATCTTTGGCCAGTCGCTGGATCCCAGCAAGTACGTCACCTCTACCATGCTGTTTGTTTATATTGTCATTATTATTGGCATGGTGTGGAGTATTCGTTTTAAAACTATTTCTCCGCACAATTATCGGAAAATCCTCAGGCTCTTTTATATTGCCGTTGCGTTAATTGTTATGCTTGCTGCACTGGAAATGGCGCAAATTATTCTCACCGGTGGTAGCAGCCTGATGGAGATAATTTCGAAATATCTCATTTACAGTAACAGCTATGTACTGAACTTCATTAAGTTTGGCGGTAAGCGTACGACAGCCCTCTATTTTGAACCGGCGTTTTTCGCTCTGGCGTTAATCTCAATTTGGCTCAGCATCAAACAGTTTGGTATCAAAACCCCTAAGACCGATGCTATGATTCTTGCAGGAATCGTTCTGTCTGGTTCGTTCTCAGGGGTCATGACATTTATCCTGTTTTACCTCCTGGAGTGGGCATTCCAGTACCTGAACAAAGATGCGATTAAGAAAAAGCTGCCGCTGGCGATCATCTCCCTGACGGTATTTTTAGTAGGCGTGATATTTGCATTCCCGTATATCTCAGAGCGACTGGGAGATTTGGGAACGGAAGGCTCATCGTCCTATTATCGCATTATCGGGCCGCTGGTGATGGTGGGTTATTCCTTAACCCATATCGACGGTGTAGTAAGATTCGGCTCACTTTACGAATATGTTGCATCATTCGGAATCTTTAACGGTGCGGATGTCGGTAAAACCATAGACAATGGCCTGTATCTGTTAATTATTTATTTTTCGTGGTTCGCCGTACTGTTGACGCTCTGGTATCTGTTTAAAGTTTTCAAAATGATGATTAACGCGTTTGGGGATAACCAGAACTTTCGCGTGCAGCTTTATCTGTTTACGCCAGTGTCGCTGTTTTTTACGGGGTCAATATTTAGCCCGGAATATGCTTTCTTGATTGTCTGTCCGTTTATTCTGCGCAAGGCGCTTAATATTACGAACGTATGACGAAATGAGGTGATTTATGTTTCTTAGCGTCATTACTGTTGCCTTTCGTAATTACGAAGGGGTGGTAAAAACCTGGCGCTCGCTGCGCAACCTGGCGCGCGATCCGAGTCTCAGCTTTGAGTGGATCGTGGTCGATGGCGGCTCGAACGATGGCACGGCGGAGTTTCTGGAAAAACTCAACGGTGAGTTCAACTTACGCTTCGTAAGCGAGAAAGATAAAGGCATCTACGATGCGATGAACAAAGGCATTAACATGGCGCAAGGCCGTTATGCCATCTTCCTTAACTCGGGCGATGTGTTCCATGACGATGTGGCGCAATTTGCCCGTCAGCTGGCGCGCCAGAAAGACGACGCGATGTATATTGGCGATGCGCTGCTCGATTTTGGCGACGGGCATAAAATTTGCCGCAGCGCGAAACCCGGCTGGTATATCTATCACAGTTTACCGGCAAGCCATCAGGCCATTTTCTTCCCGGTAAAAGGTCTGAAAAAACAGCCTTACGATCTGCAGTATAAAGTGTCATCAGATTATGCCCTGGCCGCCAGTCTGTATAAATCAGGCTACCCGTTCCGTCGAATTAAAGGGCTGGTGTCTGAATTTTCAATGGGCGGTGTATCCACCTCGAATAATCTGGAATTGTGCCAGGATGCAAAAAACGTACAGCGTAAGATATTACGCGTGCCCGCATTCTGGGCGGAATTGTCTTATTTATTCCGCCTGCGCACCACGGGTAAAACGAAAACCTTATATAACAAAGCCTGAATATAAGGAAATGTAATGCAGGATCTTAACGGGTTCACCGTGCCGAAAGGTTTCCGGGGCGGGAACGGAATTAAAGTGCAGTTATGGTGGGCCGTTCAGGCCACCTTATTTGCCTGGTCACCGCAAATACTGTATCGCTGGCGTGCCTTTTTATTGCGTCTGTTTGGCGCAAAAATCGGAAAAAACGTAGTTATTCGTCCATCGGTAAAAATTACTTACCCCTGGAAATTAACGCTTGGCGATTACGCCTGGGTAGGGGATGACGCCGTGTTATATACCCTTGGCGATATCACGATTGGTGCAAACGCAGTGGTGTCACAGAAGTGTTATTTGTGTACCGGCAGCCACGATTTTATGAGTCAGCATTTTGATATTACCGCTTCGCCAATTGTGATTGGCGAAAAATGCTGGCTGGCAACAGATGTATTTGTTGCACCTGGTGTTTCTGTTGGCGATGGCACGGTAGTCGGTGCCCGCAGCAGCGTTTTTAAATCGCTACCGGCAAATAAAATTTGCCGTGGCAACCCCGCAGTGGTGATACGCGAACGCGTTGAAACTGATTAAATTCATAAGTAGAGGAATATAAACATGTCTAAAGTCGCTCTCATCACCGGCGTTACCGGGCAGGATGGTTCTTACCTGGCAGAGTTACTGCTGGAAAAAGGTTATGAAGTTCACGGTATTAAGCGTCGTGCTTCTTCTTTCAACACGGAACGTGTGGATCATATTTACCAGGATCCGCATGCGGCGAACCCGAAATTCCATCTGCACTACGGCGACCTGACCGATACCTCCAACCTGACCCGCATCCTGCAGGAAGTACAGCCGGATGAAGTTTACAACCTGGGCGCGATGAGCCACGTAGCGGTTTCTTTCGAATCCCCGGAATACACCGCTGACGTTGACGCCATGGGTACGCTGCGTCTGCTGGAAGCGATTCGTTTCCTCGGCCTTGAGAAGAAAACCCGTTTCTACCAGGCATCCACCTCTGAACTGTACGGTCTGGTGCAGGAAATCCCGCAGAAAGAGACCACCCCGTTCTACCCACGTTCTCCTTACGCGGTAGCCAAACTGTATGCCTACTGGATCACCGTAAACTACCGTGAATCTTACGGCATGTACGCCTGTAACGGCATTCTGTTTAACCACGAATCCCCACGTCGTGGCGAAACCTTTGTGACCCGTAAAATTACCCGCGCTATCGCCAACATCGCTCAGGGTCTGGAATCCTGCCTGCACCTCGGCAACATGGACTCCCTGCGTGACTGGGGCCATGCCAAAGACTACGTGAAGATGCAGTGGATGATGCTGCAGCAGGAGCAGCCAGAAGACTTCGTGATTGCGACCGGTGTGCAGTACTCCGTCCGTCAATTCGTGGAAATGGCTGCCGCACAGCTGGGTATCAAACTGCGCTTCGAAGGCACTGGCGTGGAAGAGAAGGGGATCGTTGTCTCTGTGACCGGCCATGACGCACCGGGCGTGAAACCAGGTGATGTGATTGTGCAGGTTGACCCGCGTTACTTCCGTCCTGCGGAAGTGGAAACCCTGCTGGGCGACCCAACCAAAGCGCACGAGAAACTGGGCTGGAAACCAGAAACCACTCTGCAGGAGATGGTCTCTGAGATGGTAGCCAAAGATCTTGAAGCAGCGAAAAAACACTCCCTGCTCAAATCTCATGGCTACGAGGTTGCCATCGCGCTGGAGTCCTGAGAATGACAAAACAACGTATTTTTGTCGCCGGTCATCGCGGAATGGTGGGTTCCGCGATTGTTCGCCAGCTGGAGCAGCGCGGTGACGTGGAAGTGGTTGTCCGTACCCGCGACGAGCTGAATCTGCTCGATAGCCGTGCGGTACAGGACTTCTTTGCCAATGAACGTATCGATCAGGTGTATCTGGCGGCGGCAAAAGTGGGCGGCATTGTCGCTAACAACACTTACCCGGCAGATTTCATCTACGAGAACATGATGATTGAGAGCAACATCATTCACGCGGCACATCTGCACAACGTGAACAAGCTGTTGTTCCTCGGCTCATCCTGTATCTACCCGAAAATGGCGAAACAGCCGATCGCCGAGAGCGAACTGTTGCAGGGGACGCTGGAAGCAACCAACGAGCCGTACGCCATTGCCAAAATTGCCGGGATCAAGCTGTGCGAGTCCTACAACCGTCAGTACAACCGTGACTATCGCTCGGTGATGCCGACCAACCTGTACGGGCCGCACGATAACTTCCACCCGAGCAACTCGCACGTGATCCCGGCGCTGCTGCGTCGTTTCCACGAGGCGACCGCCGAGAACGCACCGGATGTGGTGGTGTGGGGCAGCGGCACGCCGATGCGCGAATTCCTGCACGTGGATGACATGGCCGCGGCCAGCATTCACGTGATGGAGCTGGATCGAGAGGTGTGGCAGGAGAACACCGAGCCGATGCTGTCGCACATCAACGTTGGCACTGGCGTGGATTGCACCATTCGCGAGCTGGCGCAGACCATCGCCCAGGTGGTGGGCTACAAGGGCCGCGTGGTGTTTGACGCCACCAAACCGGACGGCACGCCGCGCAAACTGCTGGACGTCACCCGTCTGCATCAGCTGGGCTGGTATCACGAGGTGTCGCTGGAACAAGGGCTGGCAAGTACCTACCAGTGGTTCCTGGAAAACCAGCACCGCTTCCGGGGGTAACAATGTTTTTAAGTCAGGAAGATTTTGCCACGGTAGTGCGCTCCACTCCGCTCATCTCAATTGATTTGATCGTGGAGAACGAACGCGGCGAGTTCTTGCTGGGGAAACGAACCAATCGTCCTGCTCAGGGCTTCTGGTTCGTGCCCGGCGGGCGCGTGCAGAAGGATGAGACGCTGGCCAACGCGTTTGAGCGTCTCACTCTGGCGGAACTGGGCCTGCAACTGCCGATGGCAGCAGGCCAGTTTTACGGGGTCTGGCAGCACTTCTATGACGATAACTTTTCAGGCACCGACTTCACCACGCACTACATCGTGCTGGGGTTCCGCCTGAAGGTGAGTGAGGCAGACCTGCGTCTGCCTGATTCTCAGCACGACGACTACCGCTGGCAGACGCCAGAGGCGCTGCTGGCCAGCGACAATGTGCATGACAACAGTCGTGCCTATTTCCTGGCCGATCGTCAGTCTGAGGTGCCGGGACTATGAAGATCCTCGTATATGGAATCAACTACTCGCCGGAATTGACCGGTATCGGGAAATACACCGGCGAGATGGTCGAGTGGATGGCGAGCCAGGGACATGACGTGCGGGTCATTACCGCGCCGCCGTACTACCCGGAATGGAAAGTGGGCGAGCGCTACTCCAGCTGGCGCTATCGCCGCGAAGAGGGCGCTGCGACCGTCTGGCGTTGCCCGCTGTACGTGCCGAAGCAGCCCTCGACGCTGAAACGTTTAATTCATCTGGGCAGCTTTGCCCTGAGCAGTTTCTTCCCGCTGATGGCGCAGCGTCGCTGGAAGCCGGACCGCATCATCGGCGTGGTGCCGACGCTGTTCTGCACGCCGGGCATGCGGCTGCTGGGCAAGCTCTCCGGTGCGCGCACGTTGCTGCACATTCAGGATTATGAAGTCGACGCCATGCTGGGCCTGGGGATGGCAGGTAAAGGCAAGGGCGGCAAAGTGGCGAAACTCGCCAGCGCTTTTGAGCGCAGCGGTCTGCATAACGTGGATTATGTCTCCACCATCTCGCGCTCGATGATGAACAAAGCGCAGGAGAAGGGCGTCGCGCCGGAAAAGGTGATCTTTTTCCCGAACTGGTCCGAAGTGGCCCGTTTCCGTGACGTAACAGAACACGACGCGCAGGCGCTTCGCGCAGAGCTCGGTTTGCCTGATGACCAAAAAATCATTCTTTATTCAGGCAATATCGGCGAAAAGCAGGGGCTGGAGAACGTTATCGAGGCGGCTCAACAGCTTAGCGAACATCCGTGGATGTTTGTGATTGTCGGTCAGGGCGGCGGAAAAGCGCGTCTGGAGAAGATGGCCAGTGAACGCGGCCTGACTAACGTGAAATTCTTCCCGCTTCAGTCTTACGAGGCGCTGCCTGCGCTGCTGAAGATGGGTGACTGCCATCTGGTGGTGCAAAAGCGCGGCGCGGCGGATGCGGTGCTGCCGTCCAAGTTGACCAACATTCTGGCCGTGGGCGGGAACGCCGTGATCACGGCAGAAGCTGAAACCGAATTAGGCCAGCTGTGTGACAGCTACCCGGGGATCGCCGTTTGCGTGGAGCCGGAATCGGTTCCGGCGCTGGTGACCGGAATTGAACAGGCACTCGCCATGCCAAAAGTGAACACGGTGGCACGTGAATATGCCGAACGCACGCTCGAGAAAGAGAACGTGCTGAGCCAATTTATTGCAGATATACGGGGATAAATCATGAGTCAAACCACGTTGTATCCGGTTGTGATGGCAGGTGGCTCTGGTAGCCGGTTGTGGCCGCTGTCCCGCGTGCTCTATCCAAAACAGTTCCTCTGCCTGAAAGGGGATCTCACCATGCTGCAAACGACGGTTAACCGTCTGCAGGGTGTGGAGTGTGAAAGCCCGGTGGTGATTTGTAACGAACAGCACCGCTTTATTGTTGCCGAGCAGCTGCGCCAGCTGAACAAACTCACAGAAAATATCATTCTGGAGCCTGCCGGACGAAATACCGCCCCAGCCATTGCCCTGGCGGCGCTGGCGGCAAAACGCAGCAGCCCGGATTGCGATCCGCTGATGCTGGTCCTGGCGGCAGACCACGTCATTCAGCAGGAAGAGGCGTTCCGCGACGCGGTGCGGGCGGCCATTCCTTACGCAGAAAGCGGCAAGCTGGTGACCTTCGGCATCGTGCCGGATCTGCCAGAAACCGGCTATGGCTATATCCGCCGCGGCAGCGTGACGCCGGGCGAAGGCGACAGCGTGGCGTTTGACGTGGCGCAGTTCGTTGAGAAACCGAATCTGGAAACCGCGCAGGCCTACGTTGCCAGCGGTGAATACTACTGGAACAGCGGTATGTTCCTGTTCCGCGCCGGTCGCTATCTGGAAGAACTGCAAAAGTATCGTCCGGATATCCTGAGCGCCTGCGAAAAAGCCATGAACGTGGTGGATCCGGATCTCGACTTTATTCGCGTCGACGAAGCCGCTTTCCTCGCCTGCCCGGAAGAGTCCATTGACTATGCGGTCATGGAGCGCACGGCGGATGCGGTGGTGGTGCCGATGGATGCAGGCTGGAGCGATGTTGGCTCCTGGTCCTCCCTGTGGGAGATCAGCGCCCATACCCCGGAGGGTAACGTCCATCACGGTGATGTGATTAGCCACAAAACCGAGAACAGCTACGTCTACGCCGAATCCGGCCTCGTGACCACGGTGGGGGTGAAGGATCTGGTGGTCGTCCAGACCAAAGACGCCGTGCTGATTGCCGACCGTAACGCCGTGCAGGACGTTAAAAAGGTGGTGGAGAAGATCAAAGCCGACGGTCGCCACGAGCACCATATTCACCGCGAAGTGTACCGGCCGTGGGGCAAATACGACTCCATCGATGCGGGCGAACGTTACCAGGTGAAGCGCATTACCGTGAAGCCGGGCGAAGGCCTGTCGGTACAGATGCATCACCATCGTGCCGAGCACTGGGTGGTGGTAGCGGGTACCGCCAAAGTGACCATCGACGGTGAAGTGAAACTGCTCGGTGAAAACGAGTCAATTTATATTCCGCTGGGGGCGACACACTGTCTGGAAAACCCAGGGAAGATACCTCTCGATTTAATTGAAGTGCGCTCCGGCGCGTATCTGGAAGAGGACGATATTGTCCGTTTCCAGGACCGCTACGGTCGGGTGTAACCGCTTCGCATCATGCCCGGTGGCGCTGTGCTTACCGGGCCTACGAATGAATAAAAAATATTTTGCCTGTTAATTGGGCGGGCCAACTGTTGCCTGAAAAAGGGGTCATGATGGAAAAGTTAACCTGTTTTAAAGCCTACGATATTCGCGGCAAGCTGGGTGAAGAGCTGAATGAAGACATTGCGTGGCGCATCGGCCGCGCGTACGGCGAATACCTGAAACCGAAAACTATTGTACTGGGTGGCGACGTGCGTCTGACCAGCGAATCCCTGAAGCTGGCGCTGGCGAAAGGGCTGCAGGACGCGGGCGTGGACGTGCTGGATATCGGCCTTTCCGGTACCGAAGAGATCTATTTTGCCACCTTCCACCTGGGCGTGGACGGCGGGATTGAAGTCACGGCCAGCCATAATCCGATGGATTACAACGGTATGAAGCTGGTGCGCAAGGGTGCGCGCCCTATCAGCGGTGATACCGGCCTGCGCGACGTGCAGCGTCTGGCGGAAGCCAACGACTTCCCGCCGGTGAACGAGTCTGCACGCGGCAGCTACAAGCAGATCGATCTGCGTAAAGAGTACATTGACCACCTGCTGGGTTACATCAACGTAGCAAACCTTAAGCCGCTGAAGCTGGTCATCAACTCCGGCAACGGCGCGGCGGGCCCGGTGGTGGATGCCCTGGAAGCCCGCTTTAAGGCGCTGAACGTGCCGGTGACCTTCGTCAAGGTACACAACACCCCGGATGGCAACTTCCCGAACGGTATCCCGAACCCGCTGCTGCCAGAGTGCCGCGACGACACCCGCAATGCGGTGATTGAACACGGTGCGGATATGGGCATCGCCTTTGACGGCGATTTCGACCGCTGCTTCCTGTTCGACGAAAAAGGGCAGTTCATCGAGGGCTATTACATTGTCGGCCTGCTGGCGGAAGCGTTCCTCGAGAAAAATCCGGGGGCGAAGATCATTCATGACCCGCGCCTCTCCTGGAACACCGTTGACGTGGTGTCAGCGGCAGGCGGTACGCCGGTGATGTCCAAAACCGGTCACGCGTTTATTAAAGAGCGTATGCGCGAAGAAGACGCCATCTACGGCGGCGAGATGAGCGCCCATCACTACTTCCGCGATTTTGCCTACTGCGACAGCGGGATGATCCCGTGGCTGCTGGTGACCGAACTGCTGTGCCTGAAAGGTCAGACCCTGGGCGAGCTGGTGCGCGACCGTATGGCGGCCTTCCCGGCAAGTGGAGAGATCAACAGCAAACTGGCGCAGCCGGCTGAGGCCATTGCCCGCGTGGAACAGCACTTTGCTATTCACGCGCTGGAAATTGACCGTACCGACGGTATCAGCATGGCGTTCCCGCAGTGGCGCTTTAACCTGCGCTCGTCCAATACCGAGCCGGTGGTGCGCCTGAACGTGGAATCCCGCGCCGACACCGCGCTGATGGAAGCCCGAACGAAGGACATTCTGGCGCTGTTGAATCAGTAATATTTGCCCCTCCCGGTGGGAGGGGAAACCGAATACAGGAACAACGATGACGAATCTAAAAAAGCGCGAACGAGCGAGAACGAATGCATCGTTAATCTCTATGGTGCAGCGTTTTTCTGATATCACCATCATGGTCGGCGGATTGTGGGCGGTGTGTTGGATCAGCGGGCAATCGTTCTTATACATGCATCTGCTGATGGCACTAATTGCGCTGGTCGTGTTTCAGATGATCGGCGGGATGACGGATTTCTATCGTTCGTGGCGTGGCGTCAAGATGACCACCGAACTGATGTTGTTACTGCAGAACTGGACCTTAAGCCTGATCTTCAGCGCGGGCCTGGTGGCGTTCAGCCATGATTTTGATAATCGTCTGGTGACGTATCTGTGCTGGTATCTGTTAACCAGCGTCGGCATGGTGGTTTGCCGCTCCCTTATCCGCTTTGGCGCGGGCTGGTTGCGTAACCGTGGTTACAACCGCCGCTATGTCGCCGTTGCCGGCGATCTGCCTGTGGGCCAGGTGCTGCTTGATAGCTTCCGCAAAGAGCCGTGGTTAGGTTTTGAAGTGGTTGGGATCTACCACGACGCGAAACCGGGTGGCGTGCCGTCGGACTGGGCGGGCAACTACGATCAGCTTATTGACGATGCGAAAGCGGGAAAAATTCACAACGTCTACATTGCCATGCAGATGAAAGAGGAGTCCCGCATTAAGAAACTGATGCGCGACCTGGCGGACACCACCTGTTCCGTGATCCTCATTCCGGACGTCTTTACCTTCAACATTCTCCATTCCCGTATCGAAGAGGTGAACGGTGTACCGGTAGTGCCGCTGTACGACACGCCGCTGTCAGGTATCAACCGTGTTCTCAAACGTCTGGAAGACATTGTGCTCTCTTCACTGATCCTTCTGCTGATCTCTCCGGTGCTGTGCTGCATTGCCCTGGCGGTGAAGCTGAGCTCTCCCGGCCCGGTCATCTTCCGTCAGACGCGCTACGGCATGGACGGTAAGCCGATCATGGTGTGGAAATTCCGCTCCATGAAGGTGATGGAGAACGACAAAGTGGTGACGCAGGCTACGCAGAACGATCCGCGCGTGACCCGCGTGGGGAATTTCCTGCGCCGCACCTCGCTGGACGAGCTGCCGCAGTTTATCAACGTCTTTACCGGCGGTATGTCGATTGTCGGGCCACGTCCGCATGCGGTTGCCCATAACGAGCAGTACCGTTCTCTGATTGAAGGCTACATGCTGCGCCATAAAGTGAAACCAGGCATTACCGGCTGGGCGCAAATCAACGGCTGGCGCGGTGAAACCGACACGCTGGAAAAAATGGAAAAACGCATTGAATTCGACCTTGAGTACATCCGTGAGTGGAGCCTCTGGTTCGATATCAAAATTGTTTTTCTGACCATCTTCAAAGGTTTCGTGAACAAAGCGGCGTACTAAGATGAGCTTACGTGAAAAAACCATCAGCGGCGCCAAGTGGTCAGCGATGGCGACTATCGTCATCATTGGCCTGGGGCTGGTGCAGATGACCGTGCTGGCGCGCATTATCGATAATCATCAGTTCGGTCTGCTGACCGTCTCGCTGGTGATTATCGCGCTGGCCGACACGCTGTCTGACTTCGGTATCGCCAACTCGATTATCCAGCGCAAAGAGATTAGCCAGCTGGAGCTGACCACGCTCTACTGGCTGAACGTGGGGCTGGGGATGTTTGTTTTTGTGCTGGTGTTCCTGCTGAGCGATGTGATCGCCAGCGTGCTGCACAACCCGGATCTGGCCCCGCTGATGCGCACGCTGTCGTTTGCCTTTGTGGTGATCCCGCACGGGCAGCAGTTCCGCGCGCTGATGCAAAAAGAGCTTGAGTTCAACAAGATCGGCATGATTGAAACCAGCGCCGTTCTGGCGGGCTTTACCTTCACGGTGGTGAGCGCCCATTTCTGGCCGCTGGCCATGACCGCCATTCTGGGGTATCTGGTGAACTCTACCGTGCGTACGCTGCTGTTCGGCTACTTTGGCCGCAAGATCTACCGCCCGGGGCTGCATTTTTCCCTGGCGTCCGTCTCCTCGAACCTGCGCTTTGGCGCCTGGCTGACGGCCGACAGCATCATCAACTATGTCAACACCAACCTTTCCACGCTGGTGCTGGCGCGCATTCTGGGGGCGAGCGTCGCGGGGGGCTATAACCTGGCCTACAACGTTGCGGTCGTCCCGCCAATGAAGCTGAACCCGA
The DNA here is from genome assembly GCF_049237265.1 of Enterobacter cloacae complex sp. IR5384. NCBI lineage: Bacteria > Pseudomonadati > Pseudomonadota > Gammaproteobacteria > Enterobacterales > Enterobacteriaceae > Enterobacter > Enterobacter cloacae complex sp. IR5384. Next base: position 29,801 of record NZ_JBMKHJ010000031.1, read on the forward strand.
TTATCACCCGCGTGTTGTTCCCGGCGTTCGCCAAAATTCAGGACGACACTGAAAAGCTGCGCGTCAACTTCTACAAGCTGCTCTCCGTGGTCGGCATTATTAACTTCCCGGTACTATTGGGTCTGATGGTGGTGTCGAGCAACTTTGTGCCGCTGGTATTTGGCGAGAAGTGGAACAGCATCATCCCGATCCTGCAGTTGCTCTGCGTGGTGGGGCTGCTGCGCTCCGTGGGTAACCCGATTGGCTCCCTGCTGATGGCGAAAGCGCGCGTGGATATCAGCTTTAAATTCAACGTATTTAAAACCTTCCTGTTTATTCCGGCAATTATCGTCGGCGGACACATGGCGGGCGCCATTGGCGTCACGCTGGGCTTTCTGCTGGTGCAAATCATCAACACCGTGCTGAGCTACTTCATCATGATCAAGCCGGTGCTGGGCTCCAGCTACCGTCAGTACATCCTGAGCCTGTGGCTGCCGTTTTATCTCTCCTTGCCGACCCTGGTGGTGAGCTACGGTCTGGGCGTGCTCCTGAAGGGGCATCTGCCACTGGCCGCGCTGCTGGCAGTGCAGGTTGCTGCGGGCGCACTGGCGTTTGGGGTGATGATTGTGCTGTCACGCAATGCGCTGGTGGTGGAGATGAAGCGCCAGTTTTGCCGTAACGAAAAAATGAAAACGCTGCTTCGCGCAGGCTAGTTATTTAAGAGGCCATTATGAAATTATTAATTCTTGGCAACCATACCTGCGGCAACCGTGGCGACAGCGCCATCCTGCGCGGTTTATTGGATGCAATTAACACCCTTAAGCCTGAGACAGAAGTGGACGTGATGAGCCGTTACCCGGTCAGCTCATCCTGGTTACTGAACCGCCCGGTGATGGGCGACCCGCTCTACAGCCAGATGAAACAGCACAATAACGCTGCGGGCGTGATGGGACGCGTGAAGAAAGTGTTGCGTCGCCGCTACCAGCATCAGGTGCTGCTTTCTCGCGTAACCTACACCGGCAAGCTGCGCAACATCGCCATCGCGCAGGGCTTTACCGATTTTGTGCGTCTGCTTTCCGGCTATGACGCCATCATTCAGGTGGGCGGTTCGTTCTTCGTCGATCTCTACGGCGTGCCGCAGTTTGAGCATGCCCTCTGTACCTTTATGGCGAAGAAGCCGCTGTTTATGATTGGTCACAGCGTCGGGCCATTCCAGGAACCTCAGTTCAACCAGCTGGCAAACTATGTGTTTGGCCACTGCGATGCCCTGATTTTACGTGAATCAGTCAGCCTCGACATGATGAAGCGCAGCGAGATCGACACCTCGAAAGTCGAGCACGGGGTGGATACCGCGTGGCTGGTGGATCACCAGGACGACAGCTTCCAGCCGAGCTACGCGGTGCAGCACTGGCTGGACGTGGCGGCGAAACAGAAAACCGTCGCTATTACCCTGCGCGAGCTGGCACCTTTTGATAAGCGTTTAGGCACCACTCAGGCCGCCTACGAGAAGGCCTTTGCCGAGGTCGTTAACCGCGTACTGGACAGCGGTTATCAGGTGCTGGCGCTCTCCACCTGTACCGGTATCGATAGCTACAACAAGGATGATCGCATGGTGGCGCTGAACCTGCGCCATCTGGTGAACGATCCGTCCCGGTATCACGTAGTGATGGACGAACTGAACGATCTGGAGATGGGCAAACTGCTCTCAGCCTGTGACCTGACCGTGGGTACCCGTCTGCACTCTGCCATCATCTCGATGAACTTTGGCACGCCAGCCATTGCCATCAACTATGAGCACAAGTCTGCCGGGATTATGCAGCAGCTGGGGATGCCGGAAATGGCCGTGGATATCCGTCATCTGCTGGATGGCTCGCTCGGCGCAATGGTGGGCGACACCCTTGGGCAACTGCCCGCCGTGAATGAGCGCCTGACCGTGGCGGTGAAAGCCGAGCGCGAAAAGGGAATGGGGATGGTGAAGTCGGTGCTTGACCGCGTGCGGGAGGGGAAATGAAGGTTGGTTTCTTCTTACTGAAATTTCCACTGTCGTCTGAAACCTTTGTACTCAATCAAATCACCGCGTTTATCGATATGGGATATGACGTGGAAATTATCGCCCTGCAAAAGGGCGATACGCAAAACACCCATGCGGCGTATACCCAGTATGGGCTGGAGGCGAAAACCCGCTGGCTGCAGGATGAGCCATCCGGAAAAGTGAACAAGCTGCGCTACCGTGCCAGCCAGACTTTACGCGGGCTCCATCGCGCGTCGACCTGGCGAGCGCTGAACATCTCCCGCTATGGCGCGGAGTCGCGCAATCTGATCCTGTCGGCCATCTGCGGGCAAACGGCGCAGCCGTACCGTGCTGATGTCTTTATCGCCCACTTTGGCCCGGCAGGGGTGACCGCAGCCAAACTGCGCGAGCTGGGGGTGATTGACGGGAAGATCGCCACGATCTTCCACGGCATTGATATCTCCAGCCGTGAAGTGCTGAACCACTACACGCCGGAGTATCAGCAGCTGTTCCAGCGCGGCGACATGATGCTGCCCATCAGCGACCTGTGGGCCGGACGCCTCAAAAAGATGGGTTGCCCGGGCGAGAAAATCACCGTCTCGCGGATGGGGGTGGATTTGGCGCGCTTTACCCGACGTCCGGTCAAGGTGCCGGGTAAACCGCTGCAGATTATCTCTGTTGCCCGACTGACCGAGAAAAAAGGGCTGCATGTGGCGATTGAAGCCTGCCGCCAGCTCAAGGCGCGCGGGGTGGATTTCCGTTATCGCATACTCGGTATCGGCCCGTGGGAGCGTCGCCTGCGTACGCTTATTGAACAGTATGAGCTGGAAACGCACGTGGAGATGCCGGGCTTTAAGCCGAGCCACGAGGTGAAGGCCATGCTCGATGAAGCCGACGTGTTTCTGCTGCCGTCCGTTACGGGCGCCGATGGCGACATGGAAGGCATACCGGTGGCGCTGATGGAGGCGATGGCGGTGGGGATTCCGGTGGTATCGACCCTGCACAGCGGGATCCCGGAGCTGATCAAGTCAGACCATTCCGGCTGGCTGGTCCCCGAAAATAACGCCATGGCCCTGGCCGATCGGCTGGCCGCGTTTAGCGATATCGACCAGCAGGCGCTGGAGCCCGTGCTGCACAATGCCCGACAAAAAGTCGAGGCAGATTTTAACCAGCAGGTGATCAATCGCCAGTTAGCGAGCCTGCTGCAAACGTTGTAACGCCGAGGTTGTATGCTGAAAAAGATTACCCGACGCAGCTTTGTCTCTTCTCTGTCCGTCCTGGCGGCAATGCCGCTACTGTCGCCCCGCGTTGCGCGGGCGGCAACCGGCAAGACGGTCTCTGTAAATCAGTACAATAATAACGACTGGATCGCCGCCTTTAAGCAGGCGTTTAACGAAGGCGACACCGTCGTAGTGCCTGCAGGGCTCACCTGCAAAAACATCAACACGGGCATTTTCATTCCTGACGGCAAAACGCTGCTGATTCGCGGGGCGTTAACCGGCAATGGCCGGGGGCGCTTTGTCCTGCAGGAGGGCAGTAAAGTCATCGGTGAGGGCGAAGGCCGTACCGAAAACATTACCCTTGACGTTCGTGGCTCTGACTGCGTGATCAAAGGGCTGGCGATGAGCGGATTTGGCCCGGTAACGCAAATCTACATTGGCGGCAAAAAGCCCAGCGTGATGCGTAATCTGGTCATTGATAACATCCGCGTGAGCCAGGCCAATTACGCCATCCTGCGCCAGGGGTTTCACAACCAGGTGGATGGCGCCCGCATCACCAACAGCAAATTCAGCCACCTGCAGGGCGATGCGATCGAGTGGAATGTGGCCATCAATGACCGCAATATTCTGATCTCCGACCATGTGATCGACAACATCAACTGCACCAACGGGAAGATTAACTGGGGGATTGGTATTGGCCTTGCGGGCAGTACCTACGACAACGACTACCCGGAAAAACAGACCGTGAAGAACTTTGTGGTTGCCAATATCACCGGCAGCAACTGCCGCCAGCTGGTGCACGTTGAGAACGGTAAACACTTTATTATCCGCAATATTAAAGCCAAAAATATTACGCCTGATTTCAGTAAAAAGGCGGGAATAGACAATGCCACGGTAGCAATTTATGGCTGTGATAATTTCGTTATTGATAATGTCGATATGGTCAATAGTGCCGGCATGTTAATCGGTTACGGCGTGATTAAAGGTGACTACCTATCGATTCCGCAGAACTTCAAGCTTAACGATATTCGTCTGGATAATAGCCAGCTTGCCTATAAGCTGCGCGGCATACAAATTTCATCCGGTAATGCGACCTCGTTTGTGGCCATCACCAACGTCGACATGCAGCGCGCGACGCTTGAACTGCATAACAAACCTCAGCACCTTTTCTTACGCAATATCAACGTAATGCAGGAAGCAGCAATCGGACCCGCGCTGAAGCTGAACTTCGACCTGCGTAAGGATGTGCGGGGTAAGTTTATGGCGAAAGACGAGACGTTGCTGTCGCTGGCAAACATCAAAGCAGTGAATGAAAAAGGGCAGAGCTCGGTGGATATTGACCGGGTGGATCAGCATGTGGTGAATACGGAACGGCTGAATTTTGCGCTGCCGCACAGATAATCGTCAGTGGGCTTTTTGCGACTATTCCTGGCACGTAATCGCATTCTATTCAGATTACAACTACTGTAATTTGTGGTGCTAAGGCGTAATATCATTACAGGATTACGGCAAATCATACTGGCGAAAACAGGTTTAAGAGCTATAATTCGTCAACCATTTTAAGGTGGAAGAAATAATGATTAATTTGAAAGCAGTCATTCCGGTAGCCGGACTGGGCATGCATATGCTGCCAGCCACAAAAGCCATTCCTAAAGAGATGCTACCGATCGTCGACAAGCCGATGATTCAATACATCGTCGACGAGATTGTTGCTGCAGGGATCAAAGAAATCGTTCTGGTTACGCACTCGTCCAAGAATGCGGTTGAAAACCACTTCGACACCTCTTACGAACTCGAAGCGCTGCTGGAGCAGCGTGTTAAACGTCAACTGCTGGCGGAAGTGCAGTCCATTTGTCCTCCTGGCGTGACCATCATGAACGTGCGTCAGGCGCAGCCGCTGGGCCTGGGCCACTCCATCCTGTGTGCTCGCCCTGTCGTGGGCGACAACCCGTTTATCGTGGTCCTGCCGGATATCATCATCGATACCGCTTCTGCGGATCCGCTGCGCTATAACCTGGCGGCGATGGTGGCGCGTTTCAACGAAACAGGCCGCAGCCAGGTGCTGGCGAAACGCATGAAAGGCGATCTGTCCGAGTACTCTGTTATCCAGACCAAAGAAGCGCTGGAGACAGAAGGGCAGGTGAGCCGCATCGTTGAGTTCATCGAAAAACCGGATCAGCCGCAGACGCTGGATTCTGACCTGATGGCTGTTGGTCGTTATGTCCTGAACGCGGATATCTGGGCCGAGCTGGAAAAAACCGAACCAGGCGCCTGGGACCGTATCCAGTTGACCGATGCCATTGCCGAGCTGGCGAAAAAGCAGTCTGTTGACGCGATGCTGATGACCGGTGAGAGCTACGACTGCGGTAAGAAGCTGGGCTACATGCAGGCGTTTGTGAACTATGGGCTGCGCAACCTGAAGGAAGGGGCGAAGTTCAGAAGCCGGATTGAGAAGTTGTTAGCTAACGACTGATTTTATCTTACTTGATTTGCACAAGCGGCAGTCATCATTTGGGTATGTTGAAACATAACCAAAATGGTAGCTGCCGTTTTTTGTTATTAATTCTAATGATAACATGGATTTATCTGATTTAAATCTGGTCAGATTTGTAACGATTTGTGCTTGTTTCTGAGGTCATTTAGGACGACAATTAACGCCAGTTTTTGTCTGAATCCAGACCAGAAAAATCATTTATTCAAACTTCGCTCAGTGCACTGGTAGCTGTTAAGCCAGGGGCGGTAGCGTGCCCGGCATTCTCAATGGAATAGCGAGGTCTGTACAGTTTCTCGCGATTCTGCACTCCTCGTGGGCAAAAAAATATCAGATTGAGCAGATAGGGGATATCAATGAAAGTATTGGTGACGGGCGGAACCGGGTTTCTTGGTACTGCTTTAGTCCGGGCGTTGAAATCATCGGGACACGAGGTACTAGTAACAACTCGCAAGCAGGAGAACCCTGAACAGGGAATTTACAACCTGGGTGATATCTCAGCCGATACCAACTGGGTAAATCTTCTTCAGGGATGCGACACAGTCATTCATACTGCAGGAAGGGCACATATTCTTAATGATGATGCACAGGATGCTTTGGCGGAATTTCGTCGGGTTAATCACGACGCGACCATGAAATTAGCGACAGATGCCGCGACCAGTGGTGTTAAACATTTTATTTTTGTAAGCTCGATCGGTGTCAACGGTAATGCTACTGCGGGAATCCCTTTTTCTGAAGCGTCGGAGCCCCGGCCAACCTCTGATTACGCAATTTCGAAGCTAGAAGCTGAGCAGAGTTTACTTAAAAGCTTCGCAGAGAGTGATATGGCAATCACTATTGTCCGTCCGGCATTAATTTGTGGTGAAAATGCTCCGGGTAATATACAGCGTCTTTTAAAACTGGTGTCGAAGAACTTGCCGTTGCCATTTAAAAATGTCGGGAACAAGCGGGCACTTGTATCATTAGGTAATGTCGTTAGCTTTATCAATGAATGCGTCGTTAATGAAAAATCCAAAAATCAACTCTATCTTCTCGCTGATATGGAACAACCTTCAACCGAAGATATGATTAACGCTTTTGCTTCAGGTATGGGGATTAACGCGAAAAATATCTATTTTCCTAAATTCATCCTGAAGGTATTGCTATCCGCAATTGGTAAAGGTGGAATTTTCGAACAGTTATTTGGCAATCTGGAAGTCGATGCCACAAAATCGCGGGAACATTTGCACTGGACACCCCCGATAACACTTCATGAAACTATGAAAAAAACGGCGAAATATTATATCGAAGGTAATAAATAATGGTGAATTTAGGGATTGTAATATTCGCTTTTTTAGTATCATGCATGCTGACCTGGGGGTTACGTGTATATGCGATAAAGCATAATGTTATCGACCGTCCAAACCAGCGGAGCTCGCATTCTGTGCCGACGCCGCGAGGTGGCGGGGTGGCTATTGTCCTTACGCTCCTGGTGGCGTTAGTATGGTTTTATTTCAGCCGCGTGCTTACATTAGATAGCTTCTTAGGTTTATTTATTCCTGGGTTAATGGTTGCCATCATTGGTTTCCTTGACGATCATGGTCATATCGCGGCTCGCTGGCGTCTATTAATGCATTTTATGGCCGCGGCAATTGGCATCTATTTCTTGGGATCTTTCCCTGCAGTTACACTGTTAGGTTACGATCTTTCCTTATCCTGGATTGGTATGATTCTCGGCTGCGTATATCTGGTCTGGATGCTGAATTTATATAATTTCATGGATGGAATTAATGGACTAGCCAGTGCAGAGGCAATCACATTTGCTTCATGTAGCGTGGTGTTGATTGTTGTTAATCAGTACACAGACGTGCCTGGGAGTATTTATCCGCTGACGCTAGCTCTTATCGGTGCCGCTGCCGGCTTTATTGTCTGGAACTTCCCGGTAGCGAAAATTTTCATGGGCGATGCCGGGAGTGGTTTCCTTGGGATAACCATCGGATTGATGATCCTCCATATTGCGAAAATAGATACGCATTTCTTTATTGCAGAATTATGCTTGCTGGGCGTATTTATCGTCGATGCCACTACAACTTTGCTGAGGAGAGTTGTAGCGGGCAAAAAAGTCTATGAAGCGCATGCCAGCCATGGCTATCAAATCCTTGCCAGAAAATATGGCACCCACGTTCCGGTGACAATGATGGCGATTGCCGTCAACCTGCTGTGGCTCTTCCCGATCGCCTTCCTTATTGCCTCAACCAAAATTGATGGTGTTGTTGGGCTGATTATCGCCTGGCTCCCCCTTTTAGCTGTTGCGCTCAAATGCGGTGCAGGCGTTAAAGACAAAGAGAGCAACGTAAATGCATAAATTGGTGATTTTGGGGGCGGGTGGTCATGGGCGTACGCTCTGCGAGATGGCGAGACTCCTGGGATATACGGATATCGTTTTTCTTGACGATAATGCATCTCCTTTCCATGACATAAAGAAACTCATTATTGGAAAAATTTCAGAACTACAGTTACATATCGAAAAGGCCAGTAAAGTAGCTATTGGTATTGGAAATAATAAAATAAGAGAACAGCTCTACCAGCAACTTGTCAGCTTAGGTATTCACCCCGTAACACTTATACATCCCTTTGCATTCATTAGTCCATCGGCGACAATTGCTGACGGCTCTGTTGTATTAGCGGGGGCAGTGGTTGGTGCCAACGTGAAATTAGGTGCGGGTACGATCGTAAATAGCCATTCGACAGTAGATCATGATTCTACTTTAGGTGATTTTGCCCACTTAGGAGTTGGTGTTCATCTTGCTGGCGGCGCTGTTATTGGGAAATCAGCGTTTCTGCAGGCGGGTACAGTGGGTGGTTATAATGCAATAGTAGATGATTACTCAGTGTGTTCAGCTGGTACTATTTTATAAACTGAATGCAAGCTTTAACGAGGCGACCAGTTTTTAGTATGCTAAATTATTTAATATCTTTATCCAGACCGATAAAACGTATTATTACACTTGCGATAGATGTTGTGCTTCTCTTATGTGCATTTTGGTTTGCATTTTGGGTACGCATCGATTCAATGACTCCAATAGATAGCAGGGAACATTGGTTATTTATATTTTCAATAATTATCGTCACTCTGACGATATTTGTTAAGCTAGGTCTTTATCGCGCCGTCATTCGCTATATTACTGCAAAAATATTACTAGTAGTTACAGTAGGGATGGTTATATCATCCATTTTGCTGATTATCGCAGCGTTTTATACCAATCTCTATTTGCCGAGAACGATTCCATTCATTTATTTCTCGTTCGGTTTACTGCTCATTGCCGGCTCGCGGCTTGGTATGAGGATGTTGGTAAATCGTGGGTTAAATCTGGGCACTCGAGTGGTGATTTATGGTGCCGGTGCATCGGGCCGTCAGCTACTGCCAGCGCTGAGCCAGATGGACGAATATTATCCTGTTGCTTTTGTCGATGACAACCGCGCTTTGCAAGGGCAGGTGATTCACGGCGTCAGCGTTTTCGCGCCGGAAAAACTGCCATGGTTGGTTGAGAAATACGAAGCGAAGAAAATTCTGCTCGCCATGCCAAGTGCCAGTCGAGCAAGGAAAAACGAAGTCATTAAAACACTGGAAGGTTTGCCGTGCGAGGTGCTCTCCATTCCAGGAATGGTCGATCTGGTAGAGGGTAAAGCGCGTATTGATTCGTTGCGCAAAGTGGTTATTACCGATCTGCTGGGTCGTGATCCCGTCTCACCGATTCCGGAGTTGGTTTCCCGAAATATCAACGGAAAAACGGTTATGGTTACCGGGGCGGGGGGATCGATTGGTTCTGAGCTTTGCAGACAGATAATTAAAAATAAGCCGAACCAGCTTATTCTGTTCGAGTTGTCAGAGTTCTCACTGTACTCCATTGATTCGGAACTGCGTAATCTGAATCTCAGCCAGAATCATGAGGTTAAAATTTACCCAATTCTCGGTAACGTACAAGATAAAGAGCATCTCGAGAGATTAATCAACACATTCAACGTCAATACGATTTATCACGCTGCGGCGTACAAGCATGTACCGCTTGTCGAGTTCAACGTTCTTGACGGAGTGCGCAATAATATCTTTGGTACGCTTAGTTGCGCTCAGGCTGCAGCGAGTTGCGGTGTAGAAAACTTTGTCTTAATTTCGACCGATAAAGCCGTGCGGCCTACCAATACAATGGGGGCGACAAAACGAATGGCTGAGCTAGTGCTGCAGGCGCTGGCGAAAGAATCCAGCAAAACTTGTTTTAGCATGGTTCGCTTCGGCAACGTATTAGGTTCGTCGGGTTCTGTTGTGCCGTTGTTTGAAAAACAGATCGCTGCGGGTGGTCCTGTGACACTGACCCATGAGAATATTACGCGTTACTTTATGACGATCCCTGAAGCAGCGCAGTTGGTAATACAGGCGGGAGCAATGGGTACCGGCGGTGATGTTTTTGTTCTGGATATGGGGGAACCTGTCAAGATTATCGATCTTGCACATCGCATGATTACCCTCCAGGGGCTCACGGTACGTGATGATAAAAATCCTTATGGTGATATTGCGATAAAAACGACGGGTCTGCGTCCGGGTGAGAAACTGTATGAAGAGTTACTTATCGGCGACAATGTTTCTACAACACAGCACCCACGTATCAGGACCGCTAATGAAGTGATGTTGCCATGGAGTGAGATGAACATTATTCTCCAGGACCTCGACAATGCCTGCAGCGAGTTCAACTACGAACGCGTGCGTGAAATACTATTGCAGGCACCCGCAGCGTTCAATCCAACCGATGGAATCTGCGACTTACTCTGGAATGAAAAGGTAAGTTGACATAGCAGACTTTTATCTTCTCCACCCTGGAGCTTCTCGAAAGTTTACAGGGTGTTGGCATGTAATAAACTGTTTCTGAAAACCTTAAGAGTGAATTAAACGTGAAAATTCTGGTCACTGGTGGAGCAGGCTTCATTGGGTCTGCAGTGGTACGACACATTATTAATGATACGCAAGATTCTGTTATTAACGTTGATAAACTGACTTACGCAGGGAATCTTGAATCTCTGGCTGACGTTGCGCAGAGCGATCGTTATCATTTTGAGCATGCCGATATCTGTGACAGCGATGCCATGGCGCGTATTTTTGCAGAGTACCAGCCGGATGCTGTGATGCATCTGGCCGCTGAGAGCCACGTTGATCGCTCAATTACTGGCCCGGCAGCTTTTATCGAGACTAACATTGTCGGTACCTATGTGCTGCTGGAAGCAAGCCGCAAGTACTGGTCCGAGTTAAGTTCTGAGAAAAAATCGGTATTTCGGTTCCACCACATTTCAACAGATGAAGTGTATGGCGATCTTCCACATCCGGACGAAGTTGCAAAGGGTTATGAACTGCCGTTGTTTACTGAAAACACCGCCTATGCCCCAAGCAGCCCGTACTCTGCTTCTAAAGCATCCAGCGATCATTTAGTCCGTGCTTGGCTGCGCACCTATGGTTTCCCTACGATTGTTACTAACTGTTCTAACAACTACGGTCCCTACCACTTCCCGGAAAAACTTATCCCGCTGGTAATCCTCAATGCGCTGGATGGAAATCCCCTGCCGGTTTACGGTAAAGGTGATCAGATCCGAGATTGGCTATACGTTGAAGATCACGCTCGCGCGTTATATACCGTGGTGACGCAAGGCAAGATTGGCGAAACCTACAACATCGGTGGCCACAATGAAAAACAAAATCTTGATGTGGTAAATACCATCTGCTCCTTATTAGATGAAATTGTGCCGAAGGAAGGCTCCTATCGCGACCAGATAACCTATGTTGCTGACCGTCCGGGTCATGACCGCCGCTACGCGATTGACGCAAAAAAAATTGGCCAGGAGCTGGGCTGGAAGCCTCAGGAAACCTTCGAAAGTGGCATTCGCAAAACCGTAGAATGGTACCTGGCGAACACACAGTGGGTAGAGAACGTGAAAAGCGGTAATTACAAATTGTGGATTGAAGAAAATTATGGGGATCGTACTTAATGAACATCCTGTTGTTTGGCAAAACAGGGCAGGTGGGATGGGAGCTACAGCGTGCTCTTGTGCCACTGGGTAATTTGATTGCTGTTGACGTCCATTCGCGGGACTATTGCGGTGATTTCAGTGATCCTGAAGGCATTGCAGAAACTGTGCGCCGTATTAAGCCTGATGTGATCGTCAACGCGGCTGCGCACACTGCAGTTGATAAGGCCGAGTCAGAACCTGAATTCGCTCAGTTGCTGAATGCAACGAGTGTTGAGGCGATTGCTAAAGAGGCTCAGAAAGTGGGGGCTTGGGTTGTTCATTATTCCACAGATTATGTATTCCCGGGGAATGGGGATACGCCTTGGCTGGAAACGGATGCTACTTCGCCATTAAATGTTTATGGTGAAACTAAACTTGCTGGCGAAAAAGCATTGAGCGACAACTGCACGCGCCATTTAATTTTCCGCACTAGCTGGGTTTATGCGGCTAAAGGGAATAATTTTGCGCGTACCATGCTGCGACTTGCCAAAGAGCGCAATGAACTCTCGGTAATTAACGACCAAGTTGGTGCGCCTACGGGTGCTGAATTGTTAGCAGACTGTACAGCTCATGCTATTCGGGTTGCATTGGAAAAGCCAGAGGTAGCCGGTACTTATCACCTTGTCGCAAGTGGAACTACAACATGGTTCGACTACGCCTCGCTGGTCTTTGACGAAGCGAGAAAAGCGGGCATTGAACTGGCATTAACGCAGCTTCATGGAGTACCCACCAGTGCTTACCCAACGTCAGCGAAGCGCCCTGCAAATTCACGCCTGAATACACAGAAATTCCAGCAGAGTTTCAACTTGGTTCTTCCACAATGGGAAATAGGTGTTAAACGCATGCTGACAGAATGGTTTACGGCAACTGCGATTTAATAATGAATAAGATGCCCGGGAATGGGCATCTCGTAAATTAAGAGATGATAAAATGAAAACGCGTAAAGGTATTATTCTCGCAGGTGGTTCTGGTACTCGCCTGTATCCGGTAACAATGGCTGTCAGCAAACAATTACTGCCAATCTATGATAAACCGATGATTTACTATCCATTGTCAACATTAATGCTGGCTGGTATTCGAGATATTTTGATTATTAGTACTCCACAGGATACTCCGCGTTTTGAACAACTTCTGGGTGATGGTAGTCAGTGGGGGTTAAACTTACAATATAAAATTCAGCCAAGCCCGGATGGCCTCGCGCAGGCGTTTATCATCGGTGAAGAATTTATCGGAAATGATGATTGTGCCTTGGTTCTAGGGGATAATATCTTTTATGGGCACGATTTGCCAAAACTGATGGATACCGCCGTTAATAAAGACAGTGGCGCGACAGTATTCGCGTATCACGTGAACGATCCAGAACGTTACGGCGTAGTAGAATTCGATCAAAATGGTACGGCCATCAGTCTCGAAGAAAAACCGCTTAAACCAAAGAGTAATTATGCTGTGACAGGACTTTATTTCTATGATAATAGTGTTGTTGAGATGGCGAAGAATTTAAAACCGTCCGCACGTGGCGAACTTGAAATTACTGATATCAACCGTATATATATGGAACAAGGTAAACTTTCAGTTGCCATGATGGGACGTGGTTATGCCTGGCTGGATACAGGAACTCACCAAAGCTTGATAGAAGCAAGTAACTTTATTGCGACTATTGAAGAACGCCAGGGATTAAAGGTTTCATGTCCAGAAGAAATTGCCTATCGTAAAGGGTTTATTAATGCTGACCAAATAGCGAAACTCGCTAAACCGCTAGCAAAAAATAATTATGGCCAATATCTTTTGAAAATGATTGATAAGAAAATATAAGAACCTGTTTTTGTAGTTCATCTCTTTATAAAAACAAGGATGTTATATCAGGTTATTTTATTAAACTAATTGCTCTTATATTAAACAACATTGGTGTTTATGAGTAAACCAGTACGGCTGTGCGGGGATAATATGCGTTTTAGTGTGTTGATGTCGCTTTATGACAAGGAGAAATCTGCCTACCTGGATGAATGTTTAGAAAGTTTGGCCTCTCAAACGCTACAGGCAGATGAGATTGTGCTTGTCTATGATGGTCCAATTAATAAGGCTTTAAAAGCAGTAGTAGATAAGTGGTTATCGTCCTTACCTATTAAAATAGTTGCATTAAAAAATAATGTAGGATTAGGAGAGGCGCTTAATGAAGGAATGAAGCATTGTTCTTTCGATTATATTATGCGAATGGATACAGATGATATATGTAAAAGCAATCGTTTTGAACTACAAACAAAGTTTATGGAAATGAACCCTGATATTGATATATCAGGAAGTTGCACTTATGAATTCATCGGAAATAAAAATAATATTGTCTCTGAAAGGAAAGTACCCCTCACAAACGATGAGATAAAAAAATTCGCAAGACTTAAAAATCCGTTTAATCATATGACGGTTATTTTTAAGAAATCGAGTATTCAGGCTGTTGGCGGATATCAGCACCATTATCTTATGGAAGATTATAATTTATGGCTTAGGCTACTGGGGAATGGATTTAAGGCAGGTAATCTTGACGTGCCATTAGTATTGGTCAGAGTTGGAGCCGATATGCTGGTTCGACGACGAGGTATAAAGTATATTGCAAGTGAATATAAGCTTGCGCAGCTCAAAAGAAAGACGCACTTTCAGAATATATTTACGTCATACTATTATTTCATTTTAAGAAGCATTCCAAGATTATTGCCGCTTTGGGCTCTGAAGCGAATTTACGATGTTACGCGAAAATAGTATTTATTCTATGTATTACATGTTTGAATAGAGGGTTTGATGAAAATTACTAATACTTCACTCCATGGTGTCATGATTATCGAACCTCGAGTATTTAATGATGAAAGAGGTTATTTCTTTGAAAGCTTCAATGAGAAAAATTTCAAAGAGAAAATAAATTCTGATGTAAGCTTCAAACAAGATAATCAATCCCGCTCAGTTAAAGGAGTGTTACGCGGATTACATTATCAGGAGGCTCCTTTCGCACAAGGAAAATTGGTCAGATGTGTATCCGGAGAAGTTTTTGATGTGGCTGTCGATATTCGTAAAGGTTCTCTTACCTATGGACAGTGGGTTGGTGTTGTATTATCCGAGGAAAATAATAAACAGCTTTGGATCCCGCCTGGATTTGCGCATGGCTTTCTTACCTTAAGTCAATATGCTGAATTTCTCTATAAAACTACTGATTATTACTCGCCAACTCATGAGCGTTGTATTAAATGGAATGATAAAGACTTGAATATAGAATGGCCACAAATGGAATATATTATTTCTGAGAAAGATCAAAATGGCTCAGCATTTGCTTCACTAAATATTCAAGGTAAATAATGAAAATAAATTTTATCCCACTTCAAAAGCATGGTGATGACCGCGGTTCGTTAGTCGCTTTAGAAGAAGAAAATAATATACCTTTTAGTATTAAAAGAGTTTATTACATCTTTGATACTAAAGAGGGGGTTCGGAGAGGCTTTCACGCCCATAAGAAATTAAAGCAGGTAGCTATTGCAGTAAAAGGTTCGTGTCGTTTCCTGTTAGATGATGGGACGGAGCGTATTGAGGTGGTGCTCGATAATCCAGCACAAGGCCTTCTTATAGAGTCATGTATTTGGCGTGAAATGTATGATTTCTCAAGTGATTGTGTTCTTATGGTATTAGCAGACAGTCATTATGATGAAAAAGATTATATCCGTGATTATGATACATTCACCATTCATGCTAACGAAAACAGCAAAGCTTAAGAGACTAAAATGATTAATTTTTTAAATTTAAAAGAACTCAATAGTAAGTATGAAGAGGAATTAAAGGAAGCATGCTCACGGGTGATCCAATCTGGTTGGTATATAATGGGTGATGAGCTCAGCAATTTTGAGTCAGAATTCGCACGTTATGTAGGATCAAAGTATTGCCTGGGTGTTGCCAACGGTCTGGACGCCTTGACTCTCTCGCTCAAAGCCTGGATTTTAATGGGCAAATTAAAAGAAGGTGACGAGGTTATTGTTCAGGCAAATACGTATATCGCATCCATATTGTCAATTACCGCTAATAACCTCATTCCTGTCCTGGTTGAGCCTTCTGAGAAAAGTTATAACCTTTCTGTCGAGAATATTAAAAAAGCTATTTCACCGAAAACGAAAGCGATTCTACCTGTACACCTTTATGGCCAATTGAGCCCGATGCAGGAAATTATGGATATCGCACATGAACATGGACTGCTGGTTCTTGAGGACTGTGCTCAGTCACATGGTGCTTCCATGTGTGACCGCAATGCAGGCAACTGGGGAAATGCAGCGGGCTTTAGTTTTTATCCAGGCAAGAATCTTGGCGCTCTGGGAGATGCAGGTGCTATTACTACTAGTGATAATGAATTTTTTGAGGTAGTAAAGGCATTAAGAAATTATGGCTCTCATAAGAAATATCAGAATATCTACGAAGGTGTAAATAGCCGTCTGGATGAGATTCAGGCAGCAATGTTAAGAGTAAAATTGCGGCATTTGAATGATGAGACTATTTCTCGCCAAAAAATTTCACAAAAATATCGTAAATTTATTATAAATCCTCACATTACTTTACCGGAAATTGCGTCTGGTGATGAAAAAAGCCATGTATGGCATTTATTTGTTATCCGTACAAATAATCGTGATAAATTGCAGGAATATTTGTCCCAGAACAACATCCAGACTCTTATTCATTATCCAATTCCACCGCATAAGCAACAAGCTTATTCCTCCTGGAATCATTTAAGCTTACCAATATCAGAAGCCATGCATAATGAAGTGTTATCAATACCGTTAGACTCGACGCTTAACGATGATAATGTAAATTATATTATAAAAATATTGAATGGCTATACCGGATGAAAAAGTTATTGGGCATAACTGCTATGTCCGGTGTAATGACATTAGTTAAGATTGGGATCGGGTTTATAATAGCAAAACTAATTGCGCTATATACCGGACCAACAGGTATGGCATTATTAGGACAATTGCAGAGTTTAGTTACAGGTGTTAATGGAATAGCCAACGCCCCTACAGGCACAGGTATAGTAAAATACACTGCGGAAAATTACGATAGTTATGAGAAATGCTCGCCCTGGTGGCGAGCATCAATTTATTACACATTTATTATTACGCTGTGTTTTACTCCGTTTCTTTTATTTTTTTCATCAAATATAGCTGAATGGATTTTCCATGATATTCAATATCGATGGATCGTTGTTATTACTATATTGACGTTACCAATAACTTCATTTGGTACTGCTATTACATCAGTGTTAAATGGGTTACAGAATTATAAGTTTTATATTCTGACGGGGATGCTTTCAGCGGTGCTCTCAGGAGGCCTTATCTCCATTATGATAGTATGCTGGGGGATAAACGGCGCTTTGGTTGCAGCTTCATTACAGTACGTATTTATAGGTCTGATTGCCTTTATAATTAATTGCAGACAAGCATGGATGAAGTTTTCTTATTGGTTCGGACGAACTGACCGCAAAGCAAACAAGAATATTTTAGAATTTGTACTAATGACCGCTGTTAGCGCAGTGATTATTCCTTTTGCTTTGATTTTTATTAGAAACTCTCTTGTTTCACATACTGGATGGGATTCTGCAGGACAATGGCAAGCAGTATGGAAAATTTCAGAAGTCTACTTAGGTGTTCTAACGATGGCGCTTTCAGTTTACTATTTGCCAAGGCTAGCTTCTATAAATAGTCCGGATGAAATAAAAAAAGAAATAAATTCGGTTGTTTTATTTGTATTACCTTTAATTATACTTGCTGCATTGTTTATCTACTTTCTTCGTGATTATGTGATTATTATATTATTCACTCGGGATTTTTTACCTGCGAGAGATTTATTCGCTATACAATTAATTGGTGATGTTATAAAAGTCATTAGTTGGTTATATGCATATCCGATGTTAGCGAAAAAAGCAACCAAATACTTCATAAGTACAGAAATTATATTTGGATTTACTTGGGTACTCTTAAGTCTTTTCTTTATAGAGAAATTTGGCGTTTCAGGCGCAAATATTGCTTATGTTATAAATTACATAATGTACTTAATCGTTGTATTCTTTAATCTTAAACGAGTTATTTCGTAGCAATAAAATTGAGTAATAAATTATTCTGGAGTAATCGTGATATCAATTGTTGTTCTTTCATACAATCATGAGAAGTATATAAGTGAAACCTTAACCTCTGTGTATGGTTTAAATATCCCAAAAGAAGTGATCATCATTGATGATTGTTCAAAAGATTCATCAG
Organism: Enterobacter cloacae complex sp. IR5384; assembly: GCF_049237265.1. Lineage (NCBI taxonomy): Bacteria > Pseudomonadati > Pseudomonadota > Gammaproteobacteria > Enterobacterales > Enterobacteriaceae > Enterobacter > Enterobacter cloacae complex sp. IR5384. The sequence continues at coordinate 47,807 of NZ_JBMKHJ010000031.1, forward strand.
CGAAAATCATTCAGGATACCATAGCTAAGCACGAGGCATTTGATTATACCAATGTCATTATAAAAGATAAAAATGTTGGTCTAATTGATTCGCTTAATACTGGTCTGAAAATGGCACATTCAGATTACATATATTTTATTGCATCAGACGATGTGGTTGATGCACATGGGTTTACTGCCCTTTATCGTGAATTATGCAGTAATAATGGCGCTCAATTTATGATGGGTAACGCATGGATCTATCACACCGGTAAAACACCTACAGAAGTAGCCTATAAAAAGCAGCATAAAGATTTCTTTGCATATAACGATAATGTCTTGCGCGAAAAAATATTTACCAATTATCCTAAGCCTTTATTATTACAAGCCACAATTTTTAAAAAAAGTGCATTGCAAATTATTGGAGGATGGGACGTAAAACTTGCGTGGGATGATTATCCTATGTTTGTTAAACTATTTCAGAAATTTTCTTTGTCTAATGGCGATTATTTTTTTTATGACAACGTTAATGTTGCAAAATATCGACAGCATGATTCAAATGCATATAAGAATCTGCCAAAGCAGCTATCTATGATTGAGATGGCAATGAAAGAATTGGCGCCATCTGAACTATACGATACAGCAATTTCTCGGCAGTATGCATTTTATTTACTTTTGGCGGTGAAGTCCCGGGATTTGAAATCTGTACGTCATGTTCTTAATAGCGTCGTACGAGAAAAAGTTCTTTTGATGACAATTTATAATCTAGGTGCAGAGATAATTCAGTGGTACCATAGGAAGAAAAAATGAGAGATTATATTTTCTTTGATTTTTTGTTCAGCAATTATCTTGAATATGTAACATATGCACTTCTTTTATCCATCAGTCTTTTCTTCCTATCAAACTGGAAAGTAAAGAATATTATGGATCCTTTTCATTATTATTATGCTTTTACGTACGGCACTGGCTATGCAATAATTTTAATTTTATTTGTCCATGAATTAGTTGATTTTTACCTTTTTAGTTATTTATTTTTAAGTGGCACATTTTTCTTTCTAATTTTCTGCTTCTCTTCAGGTTCCAAAGCTAAATATAATCGCTCGTTATTTAACCGACTTAGTATTTCAATAATGGATCAGGAAAGGTTTCTTCTGAAATTTCTTTCCATTCTTTATTTGTCATTATTTGTATTTTATCTTTCTCAGGTTTCACTAACAATGTTTTTTACCTCTCGCTTTGAAGCGAATAGAGGACTTGGAATTATTGTGCGTTTAATGGATGCACTGCGAGTAGTTCTAGCTGGTTGGTATTTCTATTATTATCTTCGCGGTCGTAAAAAACGTTTTTTAATTATTGCTTTACTTATATCTGCGATTGGAGCTCTTATTTCAGGCGCGAAGTTTGCTTTCCTGGAGCAAATTTACGTACTCTGTGTTGTCGGGTTCATTACAACAAGAAAAACATTTAAATTTAACCTCAGATCGCTTTTTTTAATACTAATAATTGCATCATGTTTTTTATTGTTTTCTCTTTATTTCATTTCTAAATTGTCAGTGATGATTGGTTATACGTCATCGCAGTATATCCCCGGAGCCCCCGTTGCATTGGAACTCCTCTTGTTACGTATATTGGCAAATGGAGATGCTTACTATTTATCTTTAACTGAACATGTTATCGATACGGTTATTGTTGAACATCCATGGCTACAGTTGCTGTCTAATACCTTTGGTAACTCAGTAATGGCTAAACTTTTCGATATAGATTTTTCGAATTTGGATGTCGGCAGACAGATATGGTTATACTGGTATCCCGATGATCCGGTAATGCGAGGACCGACCAACCATTTTGACCTTGCAGGTTATGCATATTTTGGGTATGTAGGAGGGCTGCTTTTCTCTGCTGTTATTGGTTATGTTATTGGGGTGGTCAATAGCTGGAAATTATATTGCGATAACTCTTCTGCTGTAGTTGTTGCATTTGTTGCAGCACTATATTGCCGCTCATTGCCTCTAATCCTTAATCCTTCTGTTGGTATTGCCTACATGGTTGATATCTATATCATACTTTTCGTATCTCTTGTATTGATAACTATTTCTAAAGGTGCAACAAAGAATGCTTACCGGCATCGTGATCGTAACTTATAACTCAGATATAGAACGCCTGGGCTTAATTTTAACCTCCTTAGAGGGGCATGGGTTAAAATATTTTGTCTCCGATAATTCAACTGATTTTGAAAAGAAGTCAGCTATACAAAATATTTGTAATACACTAAATGCGTCATTCATTGATATGTATGGTAATGTGGGTATTGCCAAAGCTCAAAACGAAGGAATTCTTTTGGCTTTAAGAGAGGGGTGTGATGATGTTCTGCTATTAGATGATGATAGCCTTCCATCTTCTGATATGTTAAAAAAATTATTAGATGCAAGGAATTTACTTGTACATAAAACGGGCACAATACCTGTTGTTTGTGCTAATGCCATCGCTGAAAATGGTCAAACTTTATCGTATTTTCAAAAGCCAGTAATCGATGGTATTTTCGCTTATCGTGATATGATCAGTTCAGGTACACTTATAAATAAAAGTATCTTCGATCTTGTCGGTCTGCATGAAGAGAAATTATTCATTGACTGTGTCGATTACGAATGGGGTTGGCGTGCGGCAAGTTTAGGTGTCAATATTTTTATCGTAAAAAATGCAGTTTTGAATCATAGATTAGGTAACGGTCGGGTTAAAGCTATTAATGCAGGTTATGGTGCACCTATTCGACATTATTACCAGTATCGTAATATATTATACATGATGAGCAGGCATTATGTCCCTTTGGCATGGCGAGTATCCCAGTTTTTTAAACTACTCATAAAGCCAATAGTAATTATTGTTTTTTTTGACAAAAAAATCACCCGGCTTAAATATGTCTTTAAAGGTATTACAGGTTTTATCAGAAAAGAATATGGTAATATTGTTAGTTGAATTAGCTGAATAGTCTGAAATTCTTTCGTCATGAAAGTGTCCATATGTTCTAGGTGCTTGCATTCGATGAACATTCAAAGAAAGATGTTTAGAGCAATATCTGCTATTCATCTCGTCTATTCCTGAGTTAACATCTAAGCCACATTTCAAGCCGCGCACAGTCGCGGCGACCACACCTGACAGGAGTATGTAATGTCCAAGCAACAGATCGGCGTTGTCGGTATGGCAGTGATGGGGCGCAACCTGGCGCTCAACATCGAAAGCCGTGGTTATACCGTCTCCGTTTTCAACCGCTCCCGTGATAAGACCGAAGAAGTCATCGCTGAGAATCCGGGTAAGAAACTGGTTCCTTTCTATACGGTTAAAGAGTTTGTTGAATCTCTGGAAACGCCTCGTCGTATCCTGTTAATGGTGAAAGCGGGCGCAGGTACCGATGCAGCCATCGATTCCCTGAAACCTTATCTGGAAAAAGGAGACATCATCATTGATGGTGGTAACACCTTCTTCCAGGACACCATTCGTCGTAACCGTGAACTCTCTGCTGAAGGTTTCAACTTCATCGGTACCGGTGTATCCGGTGGTGAAGAGGGCGCGCTGAAAGGCCCATCTATCATGCCTGGCGGCCAGAAAGAAGCGTATGAACTGGTTGCGCCAATCCTGACCAAAATCGCTGCGGTTGCGGAAGATGGTGAGCCGTGTGTGACCTATATCGGTCCGGACGGTGCAGGCCACTATGTGAAGATGGTTCACAACGGCATCGAATACGGCGATATGCAGCTGATTGCTGAAGCCTACTCTCTGCTGAAGGGGGGCCTGAACCTCTCAAACGAAGAACTCGCAGAGACCTTCACCGAGTGGAACAAAGGCGAGCTGAACAGCTATCTGATCGACATCACCAAAGATATCTTCACGAAGAAAGATGAAGAGGGTAAATACCTGGTCGATGTGATTCTGGATGAAGCGGCGAACAAAGGTACCGGCAAATGGACCAGCCAGAGCTCTCTGGACCTGGGCGAACCGCTGTCTCTGATCACCGAATCCGTATTCGCTCGCTACATCTCTTCTCTGAAAGATCAGCGCGTTGCGGCTTCCAAAGTGCTGTCTGGTCCGCAGGCTAAACCAGCTGGTGACAAAGCGGAATTCGTTGAGAAGGTTCGTCGTGCTCTGTACCTGGGCAAAATCGTCTCTTACGCGCAAGGTTTTTCTCAGTTGCGCGCGGCTTCTGACGAAAACAACTGGGATCTGAACTACGGTGAAATCGCGAAGATCTTCCGTGCAGGTTGCATCATCCGCGCCCAGTTCCTGCAGAAAATCACCGATGCCTATGCTGAAAATGCAGGTATCGCGAACTTGCTTCTGGCACCTTACTTTAAGAAGATTGCTGACGAATACCAGCAGGCGCTGCGTGATGTGGTTGCATACGCTGTACAGAATGGTATTCCTGTGCCGACCTTCTCCGCTGCAGTGGCGTACTACGACAGCTATCGCGCTGCCGTACTGCCTGCCAACCTGATCCAGGCGCAGCGTGACTACTTCGGTGCGCATACGTATAAACGTACAGATAAAGAAGGTGTGTTCCATACCGAATGGATGGAATGAAGTAACGCTTTGTAATCACAACCCGGAGCTTGTCTCCGGGTTTTTTTTATGCAAACACATGCCGCATGTTATTCGAAGTAGTCTGAATCTCACCTCCCTCGAAGTGAATCTTCCTGGTTTGCCTTGACAGTTCTGTTTGCCAGGAGGTACAAAGCCAAACAGTTATGTTTATCGCGATGGTCAGGCGACCATCAGTACAGTTAACTCACAGAAGTCATTAGCGAATGAAAATAACAATCTCCGGAACAGGGTATGTCGGCCTTTCTAACGGCATCCTGATTGCTCAGAATCATGAAGTAGTTGCATTGGATATCGTGCAGACCAAAGTGGACATGCTCAATCAGAAAAAATCGCCGATTGTCGACAAAGAAATCCAGGACTATCTCAGCAATAAACCGCTGAATTTCCGCGCGACGACAGATAAAGAAGATGCATACCGCGATGCGGATTATGTCATCATTGCGACACCTACAGACTACGATCCAAAAAATAACTACTTCAATACTTCTTCCGTTGAAGCTGTAATTCGCGATGTCACCGAAATCAATCCGAAAGCGGTGATGGTAATCAAATCGACGATTCCGGTAGGCTTTACTAAGTCAATTAAAGAAAAACTTGGTATTGACAATATTTTCTTCTCGCCGGAGTTTCTTCGTGAAGGACGAGCCCTGTATGATAACCTCCATCCGTCACGTATTGTAATTGGAGAACGTTCCGAGCGTGCTAAACGTTTTGCTGCGCTGCTGCAGGAAGGCGCAATTAAACAGAATATCGCTACGCTGTTTACTGACTCTACAGAAGCAGAAGCAATCAAGCTTTTCGCCAATACATATCTTGCGATGCGTGTTGCCTATTTTAATGAACTCGACAGCTATGCTGAAAGTTTAGGATTAAATTCAAAGCAGATTATTGAAGGCGTTTGCCTTGATCCACGTATCGGCAATCATTATAACAATCCATCCTTTGGCTACGGTGGTTATTGCTTACCAAAAGATACTAAGCAACTGTTGGCAAACTACGATCAGGTGCCGAACAATCTGATCTCCGCCATCGTTGATGCTAATCGTACGCGTAAAGACTTTATCGCCGATTCTATTCTCGCGCGTCACCCGAAAGTAGTTGGTGTATATCGCCTGATTATGAAGAGTGGTTCTGACAACTTCCGTGCTTCTTCGATTCAGGGGATCATGAAACGAATCAAGGCAAAAGGTGTTACAGTTATCATCTACGAACCAGTAATGAAGGAAGAAGAATTCTTCCACTCTCGTGTGGTGCGTGACCTGGAAGCCTTCAAGCAGGAAGCTGATGTGATTATCTCTAATCGTATGGCTGATGAATTGACGAATGTGGCGGATAAAGTCTACACTCGCGATCTATTTGGTAATGACTAACAATAGAAAATATAGGAAGGGTGGGTATCCACCCTTCTTAACTAACGAACAATCTCAATTTTCTTTGGAAGATATTTCTTATATTTATCTAATGTTGCCAGAATTTTCTCTTTCGAAATTGTGTAAAGATAATCCTCCTCGGTCTCCCCCGTGCGTTCTGCCCCAAATCGTTCGTGAAACTTGATCACTGAGAGATTGCCTTTCCTGACATCGAAGTGTGCTTTTTTAAATCCTAAATCAAGGGCGTATGTATAGAGTAAAAGCGCCGATTCTATTGCACAGTATGAAGGGGCATCTTCAGCGACTACCCATGATCCCCAACAGAACGAGTCTCCTTGCTGATCATACATTCGAACTGTTCCTAGTGGCTTATTATCAAGATCGGTAATCAGGAAGTAGGCCTGCCCTTCACTGCTCAAATAATTTTCAAGCCAATTTCTTTGCTTACTAACGTCACTAGATGTAGCGCTAATAAAACGCCCTTTTTTTTCATTTGTCCTGATTTTGACGATAAATTCAGCATCAGAAGGTGCGACATTTCTTAACCGGACGTTCTTTCCGGTAATGCTTTCTGCTTGAGTGATGGTAACTTCGTGCGATTTGCCTTTCATTCTTTTAAACCTCAAATTCATTCTGAATAATGAAATCTCGTTAATTTTAAGAGTTTTTACACGTTATAGTACTTACGATACCAGTCGACGAAGTTTTTTACTCCCTCTTTCACTGATGTCTGAGGCTTAAAGCCAGTGACGTTAAAGAGCGGTGTAGTATCCGCGCTGGTCTCCAGTACATCACCTGGCTGGATCGGCATCATGTTTTTCTCTGCTTCTTTTCCGAGCGCTTCTTCCAGGGCAGTGATGTAATCCATCAGTTCTACTGGTGAACTGTTACCGATGTTGTAAACCCGGTAAGGCGCTGAGCTGGTTGCAGATGAGCCGGTCTCAACGGTCCAGTTTATGTAGGGTTGAGGAATAATCTCCTGCAGGCGAATAATCGCTTCAGCAATATCATCAATGTAAGTGAAGTCGCGCTTCATCTTCCCGTAGTTATATACATCAATGCTTTTGCCCTCAATCATCGCCTTCGTAAACTTAAATAGCGCCATGTCCGGGCGTCCCCACGGACCATACACAGTAAAGAAACGCAGGCCGGTGGTGGGCAAATTGTAGAGGTGCGAATAGGTATGGGACATCAACTCGTTGGCTTTTTTGGTGGCCGCGTAGAGCGAAACTGGGTGATCTACCGAGTCGTCGGTTGAGAAGGGCATCTTGCGGTTAAGACCATATACGGAGCTCGACGAAGCATATACAAGGTGTTGAATCTTATTGTGGCGACACCCTTCAAGGACATTGAGATGACCGACAAGGTTAGCTTCGGCGTAAACGTGAGGATTTTCCAGAGAGTAGCGAACACCTGCCTGGGCGGCCAGATGGATCACGCGATCAAATCTCTCCTCGGCGAATAGGGCTGCCATGCCTTCGCGATCGGCTAAATCTAGTTGGTGGAAAGTAAAATTATCGGCTTTAAGCAGTTCCAGGCGTGCCAGTTTAAGACTGACATCGTAGTAATCATTAAGATTATCAATGCCAGCAACCTGATGGCCCGCATCCAGGAGCCGTTTACTGACATTCGCACCGATAAAACCAGCTGCACCTGTTACCAGAAACTTCATATCTTCCCTCATAAACACATGTTCTTACCGATGCCATCGAGCACCGAATTGAGTCTATGATAGCGCGAAGGGCGCAAGTTACATAACCCATCTTTCCGATATAACTCATCGGATTCTTATAGAAAAATCTCCAGTAAGAGATACACTATGCAGACATTACTATGTTTGCCCTTTTTCATCTGTTAGGGATTGTATGACGCAAAACAACTATAGCCAGGTCAACCGAAACAATGACCCGGAGCAAATTGATTTACTTGATTTAGTGTTGCAGCTGTGGCGTGGAAAGTGGACCATAGTTGCTTTCATTGTCGTTTTTATCGTTGTTGCTGTTGGCTATTTATCTGTCGCAAAAGAAAAATGGATTTCAACTGCCATTATTGCGCAGCCTGATGCAGCGCAAATTGCAAGTTATTCAAATGCCTTGAATATTCTCTATGGTAGCGCAGCGCCCTCAATGCTAGATATTCAAACGCGCGCAATTGGTCGTTTTAATTCCTCATTTTCTGCTTTATCTCAGGCACTTGAGAATCAGGAGAGCCCTGAAAAGCTGACTATTGCACCGACTGTCAGCGGCCAGCCGTTACCATTAAGTGTTACCTATACCGGTGAATCAGCGCAGGCCGCACAAAAGCAACTGGCGCAGTTCATTCAGTTGGTTGATGAGCAGACGGCGAAGGAGCTTTCCGTTGACCTTAAGGACAATATTAAGCAGCAGATAAAAACCCTGAACGATTCTCTGGAAAACCAGGTGAAGATATCACAGGAACAAAAAGATCTGCGTGTCAAGCAGATTACTGAAGCCCTCAAGAATGCTGAAGCCGCTAAAATTAACGCGCCGCAGATTCAGCAAACCCAGGACGTAACACAGGAAACCATGTTTCTTTTGGGAAGCGAAGCGCTTAAATCTATGATTGAAAACGAGGCTTCTCGCCCGCTGGTCTTTCCACCGGCGTATTACCAGACCAGACAAAATTTGTTGGACATTCAGAACCTGAACGTTAACCCTGACACTATTCATGTCTATCGTTACGTGATGAAACCTGATCTCCCTGTTCGACGCGACAGCCCGAAAAAAGCAGTTATTCTTATCCTGGCTGTGTTACTCGGTGGGATTATCGGCTCGGGCATGGTATTGGGGCGTCAGGCACTCCGCAACTATCAGCGAAAAGACTAAGACTTTTTGTCCGGCAGTACCTTAGCTGCACGGGCCTATATAAAAAACCCGGGGAAATTCCCCGGTTTTTTTATTTATGCCGCTTACGAAGATTCTCAATCACCGCCGTCAAATCCAGCTCCTGATCCTGCAGCAGCACCAGCAGGTGATACATCAAATCAGACGCTTCGTTGGTCAGCTCTTCGCGGTCATGCACCGTCGCGGCCAGCGCGGTCTCTACGCCTTCTTCACCCACTTTCTGCGCAATACGCTTGGTGCCGCTTGCATACAGCTTCGCCGTATACGAGCTTGAAGGATCTGCCGTTTTACGCTCAGCCAGTAATAGTTCCAGTTGATACAGGAACAGCCACTGGTGGCTTGCCTCTCCAAAGCAGCTGCTGGTGCCTTTATGGCAGGTCGGGCCGATGGGGTTAGCCAGAACCAGCAGAGTATCGTTGTCGCAATCCGGCGTAATGCTAACCACACTCAGAAAATGGCCAGAGGTTTCCCCTTTGGTCCACAGGCGCTGTTTCGTGCGCGAGAAAAAGGTCACTTTACCGCTGTCGACCGTTTTCGCCAGCGCCTCCTGGTTCATGTATCCCAGCATCAGCACTTCACCGGAAACGGCATGCTGGACAACCACGGGCAGTAATCCGTCAGTTTTTTCCCAGTCCAGCTGCGCCTGTTGTTGCTCTGTTAACATACCCTGATCTCCACGCCCTGGTCGGCCAGGTACGTTTTTAACTCACCAATATTGATAATCTGTTTGTGGAACACGGAAGCCGCCAGCGCGCCGTCAACGTTCGCATCGCGGAAGGCTTCCAGGAAGTGTTCCATAGTGCCCGCACCGCCGGAGGCGATCAGCGGGACATGACAAACCTCACGCACTTTTTTCAGCTGTTCAAGGTCATACCCGTTACGCACGCCGTCCTGGTTCATCATATTCAGCACAATTTCGCCCGCACCACGTTTCTGCACTTCCTGGACCCACTCCAGCGTCTCCCAATGGGTCACGCGGGTACGGCTTTCGTCGCCGGTATACTGGTTGACGTGATACTTGCCGGTGGCCGCGTCATACCAGGTGTCGATCCCGACAACAATACACTGCACGCCAAAGCGATCGGCCAGACGGGTAATCAGCTCCGGGTCGGCCAGTGCAGGGGAGTTGATCGAAATTTTGTCGGCACCAAAAGAGAGGATTTTCGCCGCATCTTCTGCAGACTTAATCCCGCCCGCTACGCAGAACGGAATATCAATCACCTCTGCGACGCGCGCGACCCAGCTTTTGTCCACCACGCGGCCATCGCTGGAGGCGGTGATATCATAAAATACCAGCTCGTCTGCACCTTCATCGGCATAGCGTTTTGCCAGTGGGACGATGTCGCCGATGATCTCGTGGTTGCGGAACTGCACGCCTTTTACGACCTGGCCGTCACGAACGTCCAGGCAAGGGATTATCCGTTTTGCCAGCATTGAATCGCCTCCGTCACAGTAAATTTTCCTTCCAGCAGGGCCCGGCCCACAATCACACCCTTGACGCCGGTCCCGCGCAGCGCGGCGATGTCGTTAATATCACCTATGCCACCAGAGGACTGAAACGCCACCTGCGGATAGCGGGTGCAAACTTCTTGATATAAAGAAACGTTAGAGCCTGCCAGCGTGCCGTCGCGGGAGATATCGGTGCACAGCACGTGCTTCAGGCCAACGGGCAGATAAATATCCACCAGCTCCTCCAGGGAGACGCCAGAGTTCTCCTGCCAGCCGCTGACCGCTACCTGCTTATTGCCCTGTTCATCGATACGGACATCCAGGGCCAGCACCAGCGCGTCGGCACCAAAGCGGCGGAACCAGCCTTTCACCGTGTCGGGGTCTTTGACCGCCGTCGAGCCGACCACCACGCGCGCCACGCCTGCGTCCAGCAGTGCCGCAACGTCATCTTCGGTGCGCACACCGCCACCAACCTGTACGGGGACATCCACGCCCGCTACCAGTTTTTTTAACAGTGGGATCTGGCGTTTTGCCGGATCTTTCGCGCCCGTTAAATCCACCAGGTGCAACACCTGCGCACCCTGAGCGGCATAATCCTGCAGGCGGGGCAGCGGATCGTTACCGTAGTCGCGCTGCTGGCCGTAATCACCCTGATGAAGACGAACAACCGTGCCGTCAATTAAGTCTAAAGCGGGAATAATCATCACATCTCCAGGAAGTTTTTCAGCAGCTGAGCGCCTGCGGCACCCGAACGTTCCGGGTGAAACTGTACGCCGAAGAAGTTATCTTTCTGCACTGCCGCGGTAAACGCCTCGCCATAATTGCACTGGGCGATGGTGTAAGGATTCACCGGCATGGCGTAGCTGTGCACAAAGTAGAAGTAAGCGCCATCCTCAATGCCGCGAAACAGTCTGTCACCCGCTTTCGCATAAACGCGGTTCCAGCCCATATGTGGCAGTGGTAAACCGTGATCGGCCATTTTTGGCACGTCTTCTTCAATAATACCCAGCAGTTCGACGCCGTTGCTCTCTTCACTACGACGGCCGAGCAGCTGCATACCCAGGCAAATCCCGAGCACTGGCTGGGTACAGGCTTTGATGAGATCGACCAGTTCACGCTCGTAGATCTGATCCATCGCCGCCTGCGCGGTGCCTACACCAGGCAGGAAGAGTTTGTCTGCGCGCAGCACGACGTCCGGGTCGCGGCTCACCACCGGCTCGTAGCCGTGGCGCGCAATGGCCGATTTCACGGAGTTCAGGTTGGCGCATCCGGTATCCAGAATCACCACATTCATTACAGCACTCCTTTTGATGAGGGCAGGGCGTCACCTTCCACACGAATTGCCTGGCGCAGGGTACGGCCAAAGGCCTTGAACAGGCTCTCCACTCGGTGGTGGTCGTTCTTGCCTTTGGTCTTAAGGTGCAGCGTCAGGCCCATGGTGTAGGACAATGAGCGGAAGAAATGCTCCACCATTTCGGTGCTGAGATCGCCCACGCGCTGGTAGGTGAAATCGGCTTTATATTCCAGGTGCGGACGACCAGAGATATCCATCGCACAGCGCGCCAGGCACTCATCCATTGGCAGAACAAACCCAAAACGGTTGATGCCACGTTTGTCGCCCAGGGCCAGCTTCAGCGCTTCGCCCAGCGCCAGACCGGTGTCTTCAACGGTGTGGTGATCGTCAATGTAGAGATCGCCTTTTACCGTAATCTCAATGCGGAAGCCGCCGTGGGTGGCAATCTGATCCAGCATGTGGTCGAAGAAACCCACCCCGGTGTGGATCTTGCTGCCGCCTTCGCGATCCAGCCACACCTTCACGTCAATCTGTGTCTCTTTGGTGTTGCGTTCTACGTGCGAGTAGCGGTCACGTTTGGTGAGCTGCTCGCCAATCTTCACCCAGTTGAGATCGTCGCGGTTGTAGCGCAGCCCGGTGATGCCCATATTTTCGGCAAGCGTAATGTCGGTGGCGCGATCGCCAATAACGTAGCTGTTAGCTTTATCCAGGACATCTTCCAGCAGATAGCGTTCTACCAGTTTCACCTTCGGCTTGCGGCAGTCGCACGCATCGGCAGGCAGATGTGGGCAAATCAGCACCTCATCAAATACCACCCCCTGAGAGGTGAGTACCTGCATCATCAGATTATGCGGGCCGTCAAAGTCGGCCTGCGGGAAGCTGTCGGTACCCAGACCGTCCTGGTTGGTGATCATCACCAGCTTATATCCGGCTTTCTGTAGTTTCAGCAGCACCGGGATCACGTCTGGTTCAAAAGCCAGTTTGTCGAAACGATCGACCTGAAAATCGGTGGGTGGCTCCGAAATCAGGGTGCCGTCTCGGTCGATAAAGAGGATCTTCTGGCTCATACTTTCTCCGCTTTCAGTGCGTCAATCACGCGCTGGCTCTCTGCACGGGTACCTACGGTAATACGCAGGCAGCCGCTCAGAGAAGGTTGTTTATTTTGATCACGTAAGATAATGCCCTGATCCCATAAAGATTTAAATACGGCACTGGAGGCGGTAAAGCGAACCAGGAGGTAGTTGGTTTCAGAGTCGAACACCTGCTCTACGCAAGGTATCGCTTTCAGGGCGGTCACCAGGTACTGTCGTTCTTCCAGGATTTGCGCCACACGCTCACGCATCGCATTGATCCCTTGCGGGGTCAGGGCCTGAGCGGCAATGTCAGCCACGGGAGTAGAAAGCGGATACGGGGCGATCACTTTCAGCAGCAGGTCGATCACCGCTTTATTGGCCAGCGTAAACCCGCAGCGCAGACCTGCAAGCGCAAAGGCTTTCGACAGCGTACGCAGCACTACCAGGTGTGGGTACTCTTCCAGCCAGCCGGCCAGCGTCGCCTGAGGACAAAACTCAATATAGGCTTCGTCGGCGACCACCAGTGCTTTGCCGCGGGTCATCTCCAGCAGGGTACGGATATCCTGAGGGTTGATAATTTGCCCGGTCGGGTTGTTGGGGCTACAGACAAAGACCACCTTCACGCCGTCCAGATTGTCGGCAATTCCCTGCAGGTCCAGCTGCCAGTTCTCCAGGGAGAGCACGTTACGGCACGCCACGCCAAAGGTTTCCGCGCTGACGCTGTACATGCCGTAGGTAGGCTGGCAATACATCACCGCATCTTTACCCGGCTCGCAGAACGCGCGGATCAACAGCTCAATGCCTTCATCCGCACCGCGGCTGACCAGCACCTGCTCCGGCTTCACGCCCGCATATTGCGCATAGTTTTCAATCACTGCTTTTGGCTGACACTCCGGATAACGGTTCAGCGTCTGCTGTGACAGCTCAAACTGTACCGCTGTCGGGAATTCGTTGGCGTTCAGCCAGACATCACCGTTGCCGCCCAGGCGACGAGCAGACTGATAAGGCGTCAGTCGACGGACATTTTCCCGCGCTAATTCTTCAATGTTCATGCTTGCTCCTTCAGGGCTGCAACGCGCAGCGTAACGGCGTTTTTGTGGGCGGTAAGGCGCTCGGCGGCGGCCAGCGTCTCAATGGTGGACGCCAGCGAGGCAAACCCTTCACGGGAGAGTTCCTGCACGGTCATGCGTTTCTGGAAATCGGCCAGACCCAGGCTGGAACAGGTCGAGGTGTAACCATACGTCGGCAGAACGTGGTTGGTGCCGGAGGCGTAATCGCCCGCGGACTCCGGGGACCAGTCGCCGAGGAAAACCGAACCTGCACTGGTGATGCTGTCGACCAGGTCGCGCGCGTTGCGGGTCTGAATAATCAGGTGCTCCGGGCCGTACTGGTTGGAGATAGCGATGCACTGGTCAAGATCGCGTGCCACAATCAGGCGGCTGGAGGATAACGCCTGGCGTGCCGTGTCGGCGCGGGGTAAATCGGCAAGCTGACGCTCTACGGCTTCACCCACGCGTTTGGCCATATCGGCATCTGGCGTCAGTAAAATCACCTGAGAATCCGGGCCGTGTTCCGCCTGGGATAACAGGTCAGACGCCACAAAATCCGGCGTGGCGCCGCTGTCGGCAATCACCAGCACTTCCGACGGACCCGCGGGCATATCAATGGCCGCGCCATCAAGACGCTGGCTCACCTGGCGCTTGGCTTCGGTGACAAAGGCGTTGCCCGGGCCAAAAATTTTGTCGACCTTCGGGATAGATTCAGTGCCAAACGCGAGGGCAGAAATCGCCTGTGCGCCGCCGACTTTAAACACTTCCTGCACGCCGCAGAGTTTTGCAGCATAGAGAATTTCATCGGCAATTGGTGGTGGGGAGCAGAGCACCACTTTCTGGCAACCTGCAATACGCGCCGGGGTGGCCAACATTAATACGGTTGAGAACAGCGGGGCGGAGCCGCCAGGGATGTAAAGACCCACCGAGGCGACCGGACGGGTCACCTGCTGGCATCGCACGCCCGGCAGCGTTTCCACATCAACGGTCTGCAGTTTCTGCGCGACGTGGAAGGTCTCGATGTTTTTCACCGCGACGGCCATTGCCTGTTTGATGTCTTCATCCAGACGATTGCTGGCATCAATGATTTCCTGTTCGGTAACCTTTAATGCATCAACTTCCGTTTTATCAAACTTTGCGCTGTATTCCCGCAGCGCGTCATCGCCACGGGTTTTGACGTTATTCAGGATCTCCGTCACGGTACGGGTGATGCTTTCGGAGGCGCTGATGGCCGGGCGCATTAACAGCTCGCGCTGCTGTTCGTCAGTACACTCATTCCAGGTAATGATAGTGTTAAAGCTCATGGCAATTACTCCATCATCTTCTCAATTGGCAGCACCAGAATGGAGCTTGCGCCCAGTGCCTTCAGTTTTTCCATGGTTTCCCAGAACAGCGTTTCGCTACTGACCATGTGCATCGCCACACGCTGCTGATCGCCCGCCAGTGGCAGAATGGTAGGGCGCTCAGCACCTGGCAGCAGGGCGATCACTTCGTCCAGACGTTCGGTTGGTGCATGCATCATGATGTACTTGGATTCACGCGCCTGAATCACACCCTGAATACGGGTCAGCAGTTTGTCGATCAGCTGCTGCTTGGCGTCAGCCATTTCGCCGTCACGCTGGATCAGGCACGCTTTGGAGCGGTAGATCACTTCCACTTCGCGCAGGCCGTTCGCTTCCAGAGTGGCACCGGTGGAGACGAGGTCGCAAATGGCATCCGCCAGGCCCGCACGCGGCGCGACTTCAACAGAGCCGTTAAGCAGACAGGATTTAAACTGCACGCCTTTCTGATCCAGATAGCGTTTTAACAGGTGAGGGTAGGAGGTAGCGATGCGTTTGCCGTTCAGCGCGGCCGGGCCATCCCAGGCTTCATCAACCGGTGTTGCCAGTGACAGGCGGCAGCCGCCGAAGTCCAGGCGACGCAGGGTGAAGTAACGCGGATCTTCACCCTGAGCGCGACGGGTCAGGAGCTCTTCTTCCAGCACGTTTTCACCGATGATGCCAAGGTCAACGACACCGTCCATTACCAGGCCCGGGATATCGTCATCACGCACGCGCAGAATGTCGATGGGCATGTTTTCAGCCAGGGCAATCAGGCGCTGGGTGTGCAGGTTGATTTTAATCCCGCAGCGGGCCAGCAGTTCGCGTGAATCATCACTTAAACGGCCTGATTTTTGAATAGCTATGCGTAAACGTGAGTTATCTAACATTCTGTGTTCCTCGTTAACCTGTTTTAATCTGTCTGAATTTGGTCCAAAAAAAAGCCCCCGGAAGAAGATCTTCCGGGGGCTTTTTCATGCGTTCATGCACCACTGGAAGATCCAAACGTCTTCCAGCACACATCGCCTGAAAGACTAGTCAGGATGATGGTGATGATGGTGGTGTTTAAATTGAACGCGTGTCATAAAAATTCTCGATGAATGCTTATTCATTTGATGTCTTTTAACCTAAACCAGTTGTATGACACATTGCAAGGGCTTTTTTTGATCATTAATTCATTTCATATTGATGCTATGAATTGTGTGTTCTGCTGCGCTGGCGTAGCCTTATGAGAGACGAGTGAGAGTCAGGAGAATTCACATGAAAAAGGTCGCGATTGTCGGTTTAGGATGGCTGGGAATGCCGCTGGCGATGTCATTAGCCGCGAAAGGCTGGCATGTGACCGGGAGCAAAACCACGGCGGATGGCGTGGAGGCGGCGCGCATGTGCGGTATTGATGGCGTCGAGCTGCGTCTTGAACCAGAGCTGGTATGTGATACTGACGATCTGGACACGCTGATGAATGTGGATGCGCTGGTCATTACGCTTCCCGCGCGTCGCAGCGGCCCGGGCGAATCATTCTATCTGCAGGCGATGCAGGAGATTGTCGACAGCGCACTGGCACACGATGTGCCGCGTATTATTTTTACCAGCTCAACCTCGGTCTACGGTGATGTTGAAGGTGTGGTGAAGGAGACTACCGAGCGCCGTCCTGTTACCGCGAGCGGAAAAGTGTTGAAAGAGCTGGAAGACTGGCTGCACAACCTGCCGGGAACGCAGGTTGATATCCTGCGTCTGGCGGGGCTGGTTGGCCCTGGGCGACACCCGGGACGCTTTTTTGCCGGCAAGTCTGCCCCCGATGGGCAACATGTGGTGAATCTGGTGCATCTAGACGATGTTGTCGGGGCAATTGAGCTCCTCTTACAGGCTCCAAAGGGTGGGCACTTCTATAATATATGTGCACCCTCTCATCCTGCGCGAAGCACATTTTACCCGCTGATGGCGCGTCAGTTGGGTCTGGCGCCACCCGTTTTTGGTGAGACAAAGGACGAAAGCAAAGGCAAAATTGTTGATGGCAACCGCATTTGTCATGAGCTGGGTTTTGAGTATCAGTATCCCGATCCGCTGGTGATGCCCATGGCATAAGTCCTCCGGCGGAATCCCTCGCACACCGTAAGGGGGCGAACATGAAACCGCTGCTGGATGTTCTCATTATTCTGGATGCACTGGAAAAAGAAGGCAGCTTTGCGGCTGCCTCAGCGAAGCTCTACAAAACCCCTTCAGCGCTGAGCTACACGGTTCATAAACTGGAAAGCGATCTGAATATCCAGATCCTCGATCGCTCTGGCCACCGGGCCCGCTTTACCCGCACCGGACAAATGCTGCTGGAAAAAGGGCGTGAAGTGCTGCACACCGTCCGCGAACTGGAAAAACAGGCCATCAAACTTCATCAGGGCTGGGAAAATGAACTGGTGATTGGCGTTGACGATACTTAATGAGATGGTCACTCCCTCCTTCCCGGTACTATGCTGAGGACAGGCTTTCATTCGGAGAACTATCATGGAAAACATTGCGCTCATTGGTATCGATCTGGGTAAA
>NZ_JBMKHJ010000032.1:0-61958 GCF_049237265.1 Enterobacter cloacae complex sp. IR5384
AAGAAAAAGTCGATCACCATGGGTAAAGGATGTTAAAAAGTGTTCACCATGTCCCCGAACACCTGTCAACCATGTCCCCGGACTGTACACCCTCAAGGGAGAGGGGGTCCTCCGTGCAGGCATTATTTTATGGGGAACCCTCAGCCCACAGGGAGAGGGAATGATTAAGAGAACCGGGGCGAGGGGAAAAACTTACTTCTGCGCCTCAAGCGCTTCCTTCACCCAGCCATCAAACTGCTGCTGGTGGGCTTTAATCCAGCCGTCAACGTGGCCCTTCACATCCGCCTCAGACGATTTGCCCGCGTGCATCATCGCATTCTGGGCGTTGATGTCCGCCAGCGGCAGCTTCATTACCGAGAACAGTTTGGCGGCGGCCGGGTTTTTCTCCGCCCAGGCTTTGTTGGCGACGATATGCATCGTATTCACCGGGAAGCCGTAGTTCATGCCGTTCGGCAGTTTGGTGTCGATATCTTTCTGCTCGCCCGGCAGGGAGGAGAACGGTACCTGCAGCCACACCACATCTTTACCCGGCTTCAGCACGTCGCTCACCCAGTACGGGGTCCAGGTGTAATAAATCACCGGTTTACCCTCTTTAAAGCGGGCGATGGTGTCGGCCATCATCGCTGAGTAGTTGCCGTGGCTCACGTCGACGGTTTTCGCCAGACCGTACGCTTTGTTCTGGTGGTTAATCACCGCTTCACAACCCCAGCCCGGCGAGCAGCCCATCATATCGGCTTTGCCGTCGCCGTTAGTGTCGAACAGTTTGGCGATCTTCGGATCTTTCAGCTGCTCAATATTGGTGATGTGGTACTGGTCGGCGGTTTTCTTGTCGATCAGATAACCCTGCGCCGCACCGGTCACGAAGGTGCCTTCACGGTAGAACTTCTTATCACCGCCAGCCGCGGCGTACATATCGTCGTGCAGCGGCTGCCAGTTGACGGCAGTGAAGGTCGCATCACCGGAGGCAATCGAGGTGTAGCCGACGTTGTAATCCACTTCGCTCGGCGTATTGACCGTATAACCCAGCTTCTCCAGCGCGCGGCTGACGATAAGCGTCTGGAAGCTCTCTTCCGAAATGGTGCTCTGCACCGGCTGCACGGTAATGCCTTTACCCGGTAGGTCCGCGGCGAATGCGCTGGTGGAGACAAGGGTGGCAAACGCTGTGGCAAAAAGTACCTTATGTCGCATCGTTGTTCCTTATTTTCTGAATGGGTGGGTGAGTAACCCGACAGGGCCGGTGGTATACCAGCGACGGTTGCCGCGACTGCGTGAATCACGACCGACAGCCTGGGTCAGGCGGTCAAGGATAATGGCGAGGATCACAATGCCCACGCCGCCGACGGTCGCCAGCCCCATATCGAGGCGGCCAATACCGCGCAATACCATTTGACCCAGCCCGCCAACGGCAATCATCGAGGCGATCACCACCATCGAGAGCGCCAGCATCAGCGTCTGGTTAACCCCCGCCATGATGGTAGGCATTGCCAGCGGGAGTTGAACTTTAAACAGCATCTGCCGCGGGCTGGCACCGAACGAACGGGAGGCCTCAATCAGATCCGCAGGCACCTGGTTAATCCCGAGTATTGTCAGACGAATAATCGGCGGCAGGGCGAAGATAATGGTCACCACCACGCCCGGCACGTTGCCGATACCGAACAGCATCACGATGGGCACCAGATAAACGAACGCTGGCGTGGTTTGCATCGCATCCAGCAGCGGACGAACAATCTTCGCCGCCCGTGGACTGCGCGCCAGCCAGATCCCCGTAGGCAAACCAATGACAATGCAGAAGAGCAGGGCGGTCAGCACCAGTGCCAGGGTGATCATCGCCTGCGACCACGCGCCAATGGCACCAATCGCAATCAACGAGATCAGCGTGGCGATCCCCATGCCTGCGCTACCAAACTGCCAGGCGATCAGCGAGAACAGCACAATCGCCACCGGCGCGGGCATGCCCAGCATCAGCTGCTGGAAGCCGTTGAGGATGTAATCCACCGGAACGCGGATCCCCTGGAAGACGGGACGGAAATGGGTAACCACCCAGTCGATCCCCTCCGTTACCCAGCTGTCCAGGGGGATCAGCGTTTTGTGGAACGGATCCATAATATTGAAATGTTCTGGTGCCGGTGCTGGCGCATTATTGAGCCAGTCTGCCGCGCCACCGCCATCGGCCGGTGCTGGCGTGGAACCCCACGCATCGGCCGATTGCGCAGCGCTGTCTGCTGCCTCTGTGGTGCCCCACGGGTTAGATTGATCAGCCATGGTTTGCCCCCTCGCGATCTAAAGCCTGCAGCAACATCCGTTTTGAGATGATGCCGACGTACTGTTGTTCTTCACCAATAACCGGCACGGCACAGGGTGCCTGGCCGACGTGAGAGAGCAACTCGCTGAGCGGCGTTTCGGCATCCACGGCAAGCGGAGCGTCAATTAACGCCGCATCAATTCCCTGGTTTTCGCTGAGCGCGGTTTTGAGAGAATCGATGGAGACAACGCCGACAAATTTATTGCCGCGTTCAACCAGATAACCGTATTCACGGTCTTCGTCCTGCAGAAGCTTAAGGGCAGAGCGCGGACCGAAACCTGGCGTTTTACGAATAATGCCGTTCGGGGTACGACGGGCAATATCTTTGGCGCTAAACACCTGGCTAATATCCACGCCGCGGAAGAAGGTCCGCACATAATCATTTGCCGGATTATTCAGAATTTCATCCGGTGTACCGACCTGCACCACTTCGCCATTTTGCATAATGGCAATGCGGTCGCCAATACGCATGGCTTCATCAAGATCGTGAGAAATAAAGACAATGGTGCGCTGGTGTCTCGCCTGTAATTTTACCAGCTCATCCTGCATCTCGGTGCGAATTAAGGGATCAAGCGCCGAGAAGGCTTCATCCATTAATAAAATATCGGGATTAATGGCTAATGCGCGGGCTAAACCTACACGCTGACGCATGCCGCCGGAAAGCTCATCCGGATACGCATGGGCATAATTTTCCAGCCCCACCTGGCGCAATGCATCAAGCGCTTTTTCCTGACGTTCGCTGGCGGCAACGCCCGCTAATTCCATACCAAAGGCGGTATTATCCAGTACCGTCATATGCGGCATCAGGGCGAACGACTGGAAGACCATCGCAATCTTTTTTCTGCGCACCTCGCGGAGTTCGGCATCTGATATTTGGGCAATGTCTACACCATCAATCAGGACCTGCCCACGGGTGGGTTCAATCAGGCGATTGAGAAGGCGAACCATAGTGGATTTACCCGAACCGGATAACCCCATGATGACAAAAATCTCGCCTTCTTCAATGGCCAGACTGGCGTCTTTAACGCCAAGCGATAGCCCGGTTTTTTCCAGAATTTGCTCTTTCGAAAGGCCTTTTTCAATATATTTGAATGCGCGCTGCGGATGCTCGCCAAATATTTTATAAAGATTCTTCACTTCTAATTTAATTGCCATGCAATAGAGAGTGTCCTGTTATTTGTTTATGTCGATATGATTACCATGGTAAATTGTTAACGGGCATAACCCTAACATACTCAGATTCTGAGGCAACCCTGGGTTTGCTTATGGGTTGAATTTTGCAGTAAGCGAAACGGCTGAATTTCCCATGAGTAAAGGGCTGAGCGCGATCTGAATTTTTGTGAATTTTTTGCTGCGCCATCGGGAGAATTCGCCTGGATCGGAGTGATTCAGGCGAATATGTCGTGGAGATGACAGTGTAGCTGAAGGAGAAATATCCGGAAGGAAATTGGAATATTTATATTTAATTAATGAACGTTAAGGCGCTCATTAAAAATCCCAGTCCTCATCTTCTGTTTCCACCGCTTTACCCATCACATACGATGAGCCGGACCCGGAAAAGAAGTCGTGGTTTTCGTCAGCGTTGGGGGAGAGCGCCGCCAGAATTGCCGGGTTCACGTCGGCCATTTCCGGCGGGAACAACGCCTCGTAGCCGAGGTTCATCAGCGCCTTATTGGCGTTGTAACAGAGGAAGGCTTTTACCTCCTCTTCCCAGCCGGTTCCGGCGTAGAGTTCTTCGGTATAGCTCAGTTCGTTATCATAGAGATCCATCAGCAAATCAAGGGCAAATCCTTTTAGCTCCTCGCGTCTGGCATCACTGACTTTCTCCAGCCCTTTCTGGTACTTATAGCCGATGTAATACCCGTGCACCGCTTCATCCCGGATAATGAGGCGAATGAGATCGGCGGTGTTGGTGAGTTTGCCGCGGCTCGACCAGTACATCGGCAGCCAGAAGCCGGAGTAGAAGAGGAATGATTCCAGAAACACGCTGGCGATTTTCTTCTTCAGCGGCTCATCGGCCTGATAATAATCCAGCACCAGGTTGGCCTTGCGCTGCAGTGACTCGCTCTCTTCACTCCAGCTGTAGGCCGCATCCACATCTTTGGTCTGGCACAGCGTCGAGAAGATCGAACTGTAGGAACGGGCGTGCACCGCTTCCATAAAGCTGATGTTCGACATCACCGCCTCTTCGTGCGGCGTCAGCGCATCGGCCATCAGCGCGGGGGCGCCAACGGTATTCTGGATGGTGTCCAGCAGCGTCAGACCGGTAAAGACGCGAATTGTCAGCTGCTGCTCGGCATGACTCAGGGTTTGCCAGGTCGGAATATCGTTAGAAAGCGGCACTTTTTCCGGCAGCCAGAAGTTGCTGGTCAGGCGGTTCCACACCTCCAGGTCCTTATCATCCTGAATGTGGTTCCAGTTAATCGCACTCACGCGTGACAGTTTCATCCTTTCTCCTTACAGCGCGCAGGACACGCAGCCTTCGATTTCGGTGCCTTCCAGCGCAAGCTGGCGCAGGCGAATGTAATAGAGCGTTTTAATGCCTTTCTTCCAGGCATAAATCTGTGCTTTGTTGATATCCCGCGTGGTGGCCGTATCCGGGAAGAAGAGCGTCAGCGACAGCCCCTGATCCACGTGCCGGGTTGCTTCGGCGTAGGTATCGATGATTTTTTCCGGGCCAATTTCATACGCGTCCTGATACAGCGCCAGGTTCTCATTGGTCATAAACGGGGCGGGGTAGTAGACGCGCCCGGTTTTGCCCTCCTTGCGGATCTCAATCTTCGACACAATCGGGTGAATGCTCGACGTGGCGTGATTGATATAGGAGATAGAGCCGGTGGGCGGCACCGCCTGCAGGTTCTGGTTATAGATGCCGTGGCGCATCACATCGTCACGCAGCTGCTGCCACATTTCGCGCGTGGGCAGAACGATCCCGGCGCGGGCAAACAACGCGCGCACTTTCTCCGTTTTCGGCTGCCAGTCGCCCTCCAGGTACTGACTGAAATATTCCCCGCTGGCATAGCGCGACTGCTCAAAGCCCGCGAAGCGCTGGTTGCGCTCGCGCGCCAGCATCATTGAGGTGTGCAGCGCATGCCAGGTGATGGTGTAAAAATAGAGGTTGGTGAAATCCAGCCCTTCCGGGCTGCCGTAGGCGATGCCTTCCCGCGCCAGATAGCCGTGCAGGTTCATCTGCCCCAGACCGATGGCGTGCGACGCGGCGTTGCCTGCCTCAATGGACGGCACGCTGCGGATATGACTCATGTCTGATACTGCCGTCAGGCCGCGAACCGCCGTGTCGACCGTACGGCCAAAATCGGGGGAATCCATGGTGTGGGCAATATTCAGCGACCCGAGGTTGCAGGAGATATCTTTGCCGATGTCGGCGTAGTCCAGATTCTCGTCATAAGTGGACGCGCTGTTGACCTGCAAAATCTCCGAACAGAGGTTGCTCATGTTGATGCGCCCGGCAATCGGGTTCGCACGGTTTACCGTGTCTTCATACATGATATACGGGTAGCCGGACTCAAACTGAATTTCGGCAAGCAGCTGGAAGAAATCGCGGGCGTTGATGTATTTTTTGCGAATGCGATCGTCGGCAACCAGCTCGTCGTAAAGCTCGCTTATCGCCACGTCGCCAAATGCTTTGCCGTAAATTCGCTCGATGTCATACGGCGAGAACAGCGCCATGTCGGCATTCTCTTTGGCGAGCTTAAAGGTGATATCCGGGATCACCACGCCGAGCGACAGGGTTTTGATACGGATTTTTTCGTCGGCGTTTTCGCGTTTGGTATCCAGAAAACGCAGAATGTCCGGGTGGTGGGCGTGCAGGTAGACTGCCCCGGCCCCCTGACGCGCGCCAAGCTGGTTGGCGTAGGAGAAGGCATCTTCCAGCATCTTCATCACCGGGATCACGCCGGATGACTGGTTCTCAATGCGCTTAATTGGCGCACCCGCTTCACGCAGGTTAGACAGTAAAAACGCCACGCCGCCGCCGCGTTTGGACAGCTGCAGCGCCGAATTCACCGCGCGGCCAATCGACTCCATATTGTCTTCTATACGCAGCAGGAAACAGGAGACCAGCTCGCCGCGCTGGGCCTTGCCGCAGTTAAGGAAGGTCGGGGTGGCTGGCTGGAAGCGCCCGGAGAGGATCTCTTCCGTCAGCTGTTCAGCCAGGGCTTCATCGCCCTGGGCCAGGGTCAGCGCCACCATCACTACGCGATCCTCAAAGCTTTCAAGATAGCGTTTGCCGTCGAAGGTTTTCAGGGTGTAGCTGGTGTAATACTTCCAGGCACCCAGAAACGTCTGGAACCGAAAACCGCTTGCGTGGGCCCGCTCAAATAACCTGACCACAAAGGCGCGGTCGTAACGGGAGAGCACGCGTTCTTCGTAATACCCTTCGTTGACCAGGTAGTCGAGACGCTCATCCTGGCTGGCGAACGTCACGCTGTTTGGACGGACATGGGCGGCAAAAAAGGCGTCCACGGCGTCATGATCTTTACCAAACTGGATGCGCCCCTCGCGATCGTAGAGGTTAAGCATCGCGTTTAAGGCGTGGTAGTCCGGTGTCGCCTGCATTACGCGTTCTGCGGTTGTCGTTGCCAAAATTCGTTCACTCCTTTACGCACGTTCTCTACGTCCTGCTGTGTCCCCATCAGTTCAAAGCGATAGAGATACGGCACGCCGCATTTTTGAGAGATGACATCCCCGGCGCGACCAAAGGCGTCGCCGAAATTACGATTGCCCGCCGCAATCACGCCGCGAATAAGCGCGCGGTTATGGGGATCGTTGAGAAAGCGGATCACCTGACGCGGTACCGCACCTGCCGTACCGCCGCCGCCATAGCTGGGAACCACCAGAATGTAAGGGTCGTCTACCTGAATACGCTCCCGCTCGTTGAGCGGAATGCGCACCGCAGGCAGCCCGACGCGCTCAATAAAGCGGAGCGTGTTTTCCGAGCTGCTGGAGAAGTAGACCAGCCCACTCATGCCCTTGCGGCCTGCGCGGCGAGGCGGTTAATCATGTCCGGGCGAAAGCCAGACCAGCTGGTTTCCCCGGCCACCACCACTGGCAGCTGGCGAAATCCCTGGGAACGCAGAGTATCGGCAGCCTCGGGCACCAGATCGATATTCACCATCTCAAAGTCCACCCCGCGGCTTTCCATAGCGCGTTTGGTCGCGTGGCACTGAACACAATCGTTACGAGTGTAAATAATAATGCTCATGATTCGTATTTCCATTTAAAATAAGAGAACGGCGCGAAGCATCGCGTCAGGTTGTGTGTGTCTTGCTAAAGGGAATACTAGATGTAGTTGCGCTAAGTTTCAACCATACAAGATATGGGAAATTCAGATTGATGGCGCCCCAATGATGAGCACAGCGGGGCAGGGCAGGCTGCACGGGTTTTTCAGGCTTTCAGGCAAAGAAAAGCCCCGGCGCCAGAGGCAACCGGGGCTGATAACGCGCGCTTACTTACGCAGGCTAAGCAGGGCGCCAACAAAAATACCCACCGCCGCGACCGTACCCAGGGTACACAGCGGTTTTTCACGAACAAAGGTGGTGGCGCAATTTGCCATGTCGCAGGCAGCCTGGGTGGCACGAGAGCGGCCATGCATTCGGGCGCGTGTCTCACGCAGCAGAGACTGAGCCTTACGTTTTGCGGCCTCCGCATCGTCCTTCGCATCGGAGCCCCAGGATTTCAGCACCTCCTCCAGCGTGTCCGCTAATCTGCTGACATCATTACGAATATCCTGAGCGTCGTCGTTAATATCGTTTTGGTTCGGTCTGTTAAACATACGATCCTCCATAATTTTGTCTTCCGGTTTAGTTTAGTTCAGAAATTTAATATCTGAAGCGAGTCACGACTCATCAGGCCGTTTATGGAATATTCTGAAAGCCCTGCTAATGCTGAATACTGTAAGGTTGCCGGGCAGGAAAAGATAACGAGGAAAAGATATGTATTTACGACCGGATGAGGTGGCGCGCGTTCTTGAAAAAGCGGGATTCACCATGGATGAAGTGACGCCAAAAGCGTATGGCTATCGCCGTGGCGAGAATTATGTTTACGTGAATCGTGAAGCCAGAATGGGGCGTACCGCTCTTATTATTCACCCGACGCTGAAAGACAGAAGTCTGTCATTTGCTGAGCCTGCCTCGGATATTAAAACCTGCGATCACTACCAGCAATTTCCGCTCTATTTAGGCGGCGAGACGCACGAGCATTATGGTATTCCGCATGGTTTTAGCTCGCGTATGGCGCTGGAGCGGTTTCTGAAGGGACTGTTTGGCGACGCACAATAATACTGCGACTGGCATACGCCAGTCGCTTCATATCAGGCTTTTGCCTGGCTGTACTGGCTGACCCTGAACAGGCGACGACAGTAGTCGAGGAAATAGCCATACACCGCGCCCATCAACATCGAAATCACGATATTTGAGCTCACCGCTGCGGCAATCTGATGCCAGTCTGCCCCCACCGTCAACAGGATCGCCACATACACAGGCGACTGAAACGTCACATAGGCCAGCACATCTGCCAGGTTTTTCATCCAGCCAGACGGGCTGATGCGGCGGGCGAAGCGCATCACGGCATCACGGTATAAGCCGTAAGGCCAGGCGATAATAATGTTCACCGGGATCGCTACCAGACGCGAAGAAAGTGACTGCTCGAAGGTCATTCCGGAGAGGAATATTTCAATCAGCATGTTCACGACGGAACAGTAGACAACCATCGCGAAAGTATCCGCTACCGCGTGGCGCAGGCGAGATTGCGGTGAGAACATGGCTGAGCTCCTTGAGACGCACAAAAGTAATGATCTTAGTGATTTGGGTTGGTTTGGTTGACGTGTATAGCGTATCCTTCTGGCTTTAAACTAACAACTAGTGTTAAATTTTTATTTATTCGCGTTTTTTCCACAAAATCCTCTAAAGACGATGGTTTTTTGCTCGCTTCGTTATTTTCTTTCTCGTCCTGTTTTTTGATGCGCAAAATCAACAAGTTGCTTGCAGTGCGTGGGCGGCGACCGTGCGAAACGCAGCGTGCAGCGTACCCTCCTGTGATTTGCCTTAAAACCGACCGTTTATGTTGTTATGAATGTTTATTAAAAGCAGCGCGACAACGCGATATCCGGATAATATAAGCGGCGTCTTTAAAAATATTTACAATAATGACAAAAAGCGTCGATGGGTGGATATTATGTTTGAAATGAATTATTCTTCGCTTTGATTTTACGACTCACCACAAAAAAGGTTTTCAAATAATATGTCTTTGACGTTACAGAATCTTAATAATATCCGAACTCTGCGCGCCATGGCGCGTGAATTATCCCTGGACGTTCTTGAGGAAATGCTGGAAAAAGTCAGGGTCGTTGCTGAAGAGAAACGTAGTGAGCAGGCGGAATTAGAGCAACAGCGCGCTGAGCAGCAGGAAAAAATTAATGCTCTGCTGGAACGGATGAAAGCCGATGGTATTTCACCGTCCGATCTGCTGGGTGTAGAGCTGGCGCATGCGGGTAAATCGGCGAAAAAACGTAAGCCGCGTGAAGCAAAATATCGCTTTATTGACCAGAACGGTGAAGAGAAGACGTGGACCGGTCAGGGCCGCACGCCGAAGCCTATTGCCAATGCGCTGGAAAACGGCAAATCACTGGATGATTTTCTGATCTAATGCCTGAGCCGGGCGGAAGACTCCGCCCGGTTGTCTGTTTAGCAGACGCCAAAATCACCGTCTTCGGTGTACAGCGCAACATCCGCTGCTTTCAGGGTATATTTCTCGCCCTGCTCATTGCTGGCCTGAACGGCCACAATGCTATCCCCATTCACTTCTAGCACTTTCAGTTTCGGGCCGCCCTGACGCGGTTGCACATAATCACCGACAGAAAACATAGAACCTCCTCATCGTTTTAGCGATCTTCACTGTAGCCCACGTCACACGCCGGGTACAGCAGGGTTCATCGATTACTGCTTATGAGGTATGTCTGTTCCACGGCATCACCTTGAGCAGTCTTGCCATGCCGCAAAATCCGGTCAGGCCAGCAAACAGAAGCCCGGCCCCGACAAAACCGCTCAGCAGGAAGAAGCCGCTGGAGAGCGTATAGCCCAGCACCACGCCGCACAGAATCAGCAGCCCGGCAGCAATTTGCACCTGACGCATCAGCGGCAGCGGCTGGGATTTATCTTCTACGGTCGGCAGTCCGGCCTGTTTCCAGCCCTGAATACCGCCCTCGACCACCAAGGCCTGAGCAGGCGACGCCGCCTGGGCAAGACGTGCGGCGTTGTTGGATGTTCTGGCCCCGGACTGGCAGTGAAAAATCACCGTTTCACCTGCCCCGGCGTTCAGTGCGCCGGGTAAGGTGTCCAGCGGCACGGACTGTGCGACGGGAATATGCTCGCGGGCATATTCGTCAGGATCGCGAATATCAATCAGCTTTGCGCCGTCATCAATAAGCGCGTTTGCCTGCTGTGGCGTAATCAGAGGAAGAGACATGGTGTTTCCTTACGATCGTGTTTTATGTAGTAGAGCATTTAAAGAAGGATTTAAGCCAGTGTAAAGAGGGTAAAGGCAGGTAAAAGCGTGCCAGCCGAATGGCAGTTACCCGTAAACTGGCTACGCTTAGAGATGTCTCTTTTATAATTTTCAATTGGTTAGCTTGCACGGAGTCTTTATGGGTTTTTGGCGTGTTGTTTTTACGATTATTCTCCCGCCGCTGGGCGTACTGCTTGGCAAGGGACTGGGCTGGGCGTTTATCCTGAATATCCTTCTGACCATACTGGGCTACTTCCCTGGACTTATCCACGCGTTTTGGGTTCAGACGAGAAACTAGGTGCGCCACAGTAAGTCGCTGTAGATCCCGGTCAGTACGCCCTGCGGGCCGAACTGCTGTTTGATCCAGCGCGTGACCTGGCCGGTCGCCGCATGCTGCGTGGCAAGCAGCATGCGCGAATCCTGACGCGGGTTATTAATGCGTCGTGTCACCAGCAGCCCGTCCGCTACGGCCTCCCGGGCCATGTATTCCGGTAAAAAACCGATCCCTTCCCCCAGAATCTGACACTGGCATTTGGTGTTAAAATCCGGCACCAGAATCGCCTCCTGCCCGTGCAGCAGCCAGCCGACCTTCTTATTAATGGTGTGCGCGGTGTCCTCCACCATGATGTTCGGGTAGAGGCGCAGCTGGCTTTCCGCGATCGGTTCCGGGACAAACGCCAGCGGGTGTTCCGGCGCGATGGCGAATACCCAGCGAATAGCGCCAATCTCCGTATAATCAATGCCGCCGCCGTCAAGAAGCGTATCCGGCGCGCCAATCGCGATATTGGCCTGGTTATTGATGATTGAGTCCCAGACGCCGTTATAGACCTCCGTGGTGACGGTGATCTGGCAGGTGGGAAACTGCTTTTTCAGCACCTGCAGCAGCCGCGCGGTATGGCGTGGGGTATACAAAAGCTGATTGATGCAGATGCGTACCCGCGCCTCGATGCCCTGAGAGATGGTGTCTATCCCGCGCCTGATGGCATAGAAATCGTTCAGCAGATCGGTAGCCTTGCGGTAAAAGTAAAAGCCGGACTCGGTCAACTCAATGCTGCGGGTGTTACGCACAAACAGCACCACGTCCAGCCCGGTCTCCATTCGTTTGATGGTGTAACTGATGGCCGACGTGGTCACACCCAGCTCGGCGGCGGCTTTGCTGAAACTGCCAAAACGCGCCGCCGTGGTGAAGGCCAGCAGATTCTCTTCAGTAAAGATGGAATTCATATTACGGCTCCGGGTTACCATCAGTTTTGAACATATTTTAACAGCGGCGCAACAACGCATTTGACGGCGGTCACAGTTCTGATGTTTAGCTACAGGCCTTGTTATGCAAGGCTTCTTTGGTCATAAGGAAAATGCCGTGAATGGCCTGAAAAAACGCTTACCCATAAGAAAAAGGTTGCACAGACGCACGTTTTGGCTGAACCGTTGAATTTAACTCAACAATGAATTGACTGTCGATGAATGATTTTTAAGCGGATTCTTTTCTGAAAGGGCTGTTGCTATTCTCAGGTCATCAGCAACACACCATCGGGAGTCTGTATGTCTGCGAACGAACTTGTGACGGAATTTTTACTGGCGGCAGAGCAGGGTAATGTCGACGCGCTAAAAGCCTGCCTTGAGAAAGGTGTCGATATTAACGCCACCAACCGTCAGAAAAGAACCGCCATTGTTATTGCCAGCCTGAAAAAACATTACCCCTGTGTCGCGTTATTAATTGACGCCGGTGCGGATATAGATAAACAGGACCAGACCTGTTTTAACCCCTTCCTGATCAGCTGCCTGACCAATGATTTAACCCTGCTGCGGCTTGTTCTGCCCGCCAACCCGGATCTGGACCGCCTGACGCGCTTCGGCGGAGTGGGGATTACGCCCGCCAGTGAGAAAGGACATGTGGAGATCGTCCGCGAGCTGCTGGAAAAGACCGATATCAACGTTAATCACACCAATTTTGTCGGCTGGACGCCGCTGCTGGAAGCCATTGTTCTGAATGACGGCGGCCCGAAACAGCAGGCGATCGTGAAGCTGCTGCTGGACCACGGTGCGAATCCGCACATGACCGATAAATACGGTAAAACCCCGCTCGAACTGGCGCGGGAAAAAGGCTACCACGCGATAGCTGACCTGCTGCTGGCGGCGGGCGCGTAATTTATTCGGCCAGCCTGTTTCCGGCTGGCCCCCATTTCAAACGTATTTTTCCGACGTGCATTTTGCACGACGGCGGCCCCCTTTTATCCGCATTCAGGAGAAAATAATGCCCACAAAAATCGTGATTAAAAAGAACACGTATTTTGACTCCGTCTCATTAATGTCCGTTTCCACCAAAGCCAATAAATTGCCGGGCGTTGAACAGGCGTTTGTGGCGATGGCGACGGAAATGAACAAAGGCGTATTAAAACATCTCGGGCTGTTAACGCCGGAATTAGAGGATGCGAAAAACGGCGATCTGATGATCGTCATTAAAGGCGACGCGGCCAATGATGAAACCCTGGCGGCGATTGAAGCGTTATTTACCCGAAAAGAGAGCGCGGGCACCCATGAAGCACGCTACGCGACTCTGGCCAGTGCGAAAGCCCACCGTCCCGACAGCAACCTGGCGGTGATTTCAGTAAACGGCATGTTTGCGGCACGCGAAGCGCGCAAGGCGCTTGAAAACGATCTCAACGTGATGCTCTTTTCCGATAACGTATCCCTCGACGATGAACTGTCGCTTAAGCAACTGGCGCATCAGAAAGGGCTGCTGATGATGGGGCCAGACTGCGGCACTGCCATCATCAACGGCGCAGGACTGTGCTTCGCCAACGCCGTACGCCGCGGGTCGATAGGCATTGTCGGGGCGTCCGGCACCGGTAGCCAGGAGCTGAGCGTGCGCATTCATGAATTTGGCGGCGGGGTATCGCAGCTGATTGGCACCGGCGGGCGCGATCTCAGTGAAAAAATCGGTGGTCTGATGATGCTCGACGCCATCGACATGCTGGAGGCCGACGATGCCACCCAGGTCATCGCGCTGATCTCCAAACCGCCAGCGCCAGCGGTGGCAGAAAAGGTGTTGGCGCGTGCCCGGGCCTGTCGCAAACCGGTCATCGCCTGCTTCCTTGGACGCAACGAACCGCCCGCCGATGAAGACGGTCTGCAGTTCGCCCGCGGCACCAAAGAGGCGGCCCTGAAGGCCGTGCTGCTCACCGGTATCAACAAAGCGTCCCTTAACCTGCATCCGCTCAACTGGCCCCTGATTGAAGAGGTGCGCGCCCGTCTCACTCCGCAGCAGAAATACATTCGCGGTCTGTTCTGTGGCGGCACCCTGTGTGATGAAGCGATGTTCGCCGCGCTTGAGAAGTACGACGACGTCTACAGCAACATTCAGCCCGATCCGGCGAAACGCCTGCGCGACATTAACGTCAGCCAGGCTCACACCTTCCTCGATTTTGGGGATGACGATTTCACCAACGGCAAACCACACCCGATGATCGACCCGACCAACCGCATCAGCCGCCTGCTACAGGAGGCGCGCGATCCGGAAGTGGGCGTGATTGTGATGGACTTCGTGCTGGGCTTTGGCGCGCATGAGGATCCGGTCGGCGTGATGCTCGATGCCATTAAAGAGGCGCAGGCGATTGCGAAAGCCGATAACCGTCCGCTGGAGATCCTCGGCTACGTGTTGGGCACCGACCAGGATCCCCAGTCGCTGGCGCAGCAGTGTCAGCTTTTGACCGATGCCGGCGTGATCTGGGCCAGCAGCAGTACTAACACCGGATTACTGGCACGCGAATTTGTCTGCAAAGGGGAGAACGCCTGATGACCACCTTATTCAACCAACCGCTGAACGTCATTAACGTCGGTATTGCGCTGTTCAGTGACGATCTTAAAAAACAGCACGTCCCCGTCACCCAGCTCGACTGGGCACCGCCGGGGCAGGGCAATATGCAGATCGTCGAAGCGCTCGACCAGTTGGCCGCGGAGCCGCTGGCAGAGAAGATCGCTGCCGCCAACAAGATTGCGCTGGAGCGCATCATTCAGTCCCACCCGGTGCTGGTGGGGTACGACCAGGCGATTAACGTTGTGCCGGGGATGACCCGTACCACCATTCTGCATGCCGGTCCTCCGGTGAGCTGGGAAAATATGTGTGGCGCGATGAAAGGCGCTGTCACCGGCGCGCTGGTGTTTGAAGGGCTGGCGAACGATCTGGAGGAGGCGGCAAGGCTGGCGGCTTCAGGCGACATCACCTTCTCGCCGTGCCACGAGCACGACTGCGTGGGCTCGATGGCGGGCGTCACCTCCGCGTCGATGTTTATGCATATCGTTGAGAACAAAACCTACGGCAACCGCGCCTACACCAACCTCAGCGAGCAGATGGCGAAGATCCTGCGCATGGGCGCCAACGACCAGAGCGTCATTGACCGTCTGAACTGGATGCGCGATGTGCTTGGCCCGATGCTGCGCGACGCCATGAAGATTATCGGCGAAATCGATCTGCGCCTGATGCTGGCTCAGGCGCTGCACATGGGTGACGAATGCCACAACCGCAACAACGCGGGCACCACGCTGCTGATCCAGGCGCTGACGCCGGGGCTGATCCAGGCGGGCTATCCGGTGGCGCAGCAGCGCGAGGTATTTGAGTTTGTCGCCAGCAGCGACTACTTCTCCGGCCCGACGTGGATGGCGATGTGTAAGGCCGCGCTGGACGCCGCCCACGGCATTGAGCACAGCACCGTGGTCACCACCATGGCGCGTAACGGCTACGAGTTTGGTCTGCGCGTCTCTGGCCTGCCAGGGCAGTGGTTCACCGGCCCGGCGCAGCAGGTGATTGGCCCGATGTTCGCGGGTTACAAGCCGGAAGACTCCGGGCTGGATATCGGCGACAGCGCCATCACGGAAACCTACGGTATCGGCGGCTTTGCGATGGCGACGGCCCCGGCGATTGTCGCTCTGGTGGGCGGTACGGTGGAAGAAGCCATCGATTTCTCCCGCCAGATGCGCGAAATCACCCTCGGTGAAAACCCGAACGTCACCATTCCGCTGCTGTCGTTTATGGGCATTCCAACCGCCATCGACATCACCCGAGTCGCAGGCAGCGGCATTCTGCCGGTTATCAATACCGCCATTGCCCACAAAGACGCCGGTATTGGCATGATTGGCGCGGGCATTGTGCACCCGCCGTTTAGCTGTTTTGAAAAGGCGCTGTTGACCTTCCGCGATCGCTACTTTTTATAAGGCAAGCATCCATGAAAAACATGAAACTGGAGTGGAAAAGAGGTGACTGGGCGGCATATTTCGGGTTGATGACCAACAACCTGACCAATTTGCTGACCATGATGGGGTTGCTCATTTTTGTCGTCGGCATCCCGAAGGAGATTGTTTATGGACGCATCGCGCCGGCCTTCGGGCTGGCGGTGCTGGTGGCGAGCGTCTGCTACGCGTGGTTTGGCCTGCAGATGGCGCGCGCCACCGGACGAACGGACGTCACCGCGCTGCCGTCTGGCCCGAGCGCGCCGTCGATTTTTACCGTTACTTTTCTGGTCCTGATGCCGGTCTACCAGCAAACCGGTGACGCGGATTTTGCCATTCAGATCGGTCTGGTGTGGTGCTTTGTCGAGGCGATGATTCTGGCGGGCGGCTCTTTCCTGGGGGAGACCATCCGCAAGATGATCCCGCGTACCGTGCTGCTCTCGTGTCTGTCGGGCCTGGGCCTGCTGTTGCTGGCGATGAACCCGATGCTGCAGGCGTTTGAAGCGCCCACCGTGTCGTTCATTGTGCTGCTGCTGATCTTCATTAACTGGTTCGGCAAAAAACCAATCTTCGCCAGGATCCCGACCGGTCTGCTGTTGTTGATTGCTGGCACGGTGTTAGCGTGGATCTCCGGCCTGCAAAGCCCGGAGGCAATCAAAGCCTCGATGTCCTCTTTCGGCTTTAACCCGCCCGAAGTCCATGTAGAAGGTTTCCTGCAGGGCTTGCCGCACGCGCTGCCGTATCTGGCGTCTGCCGTGCCGCTGGGGCTGGCGAACTACATCTTCGACCTGGAAAACATTGAAAGCGCCCACGCGGCGGGAGACGAATACCCGACCCGCAAGGTAATGCTGGCAAACGGCCTGGCCTCCATGCTCGGCTGCCTGATGG
This sequence comes from Enterobacter cloacae complex sp. IR5384, assembly GCF_049237265.1. Lineage (NCBI taxonomy): Bacteria > Pseudomonadati > Pseudomonadota > Gammaproteobacteria > Enterobacterales > Enterobacteriaceae > Enterobacter > Enterobacter cloacae complex sp. IR5384. The sequence continues at coordinate 16,937 of NZ_JBMKHJ010000032.1, forward strand.
GCAATCCGTTCCCGGTGACGGTCTATGTGGGTCATGCGGGCTGGAAAGCGATGGGCGCCAGCATCGGCTACACGCTGGCCTCCGGCGTGACCATGTTTATCGTGCCGCTGTTCGGGCTGGGGGCGTTTATGCTCGCCATCATTCCGATGACCGCCATCGTGCCGATCCTGGTGTTTATCGGCGTTGTCACCGCCAACCAGGTGGTGAGGGAAACGCCCAAAGTGCAGGTGCCCGTGATTTTCATCTGCCTGTTCCCGTGGATCGCCAACTGGGCGTTGACCATGATGAACAGCGTGATGGGCGCGGCGGGCACCAGCGCGGCGAAAATCGGCACCGACGTGCTGCACAGTAAAGGGATCTACTACGAGGGGCTGGTGCATCTGGGCAGCGGCGCACCGCTCGCCAGCATGCTGTGGGGCTGCATCGCCATCTTCGCCATTATCAACAAACCGCTGCGCGGCGCCGTTGCTGCCGCCGGTGGCGCGCTGCTGGCGCTGTTTGGCGTGATCCACGCCCCGGTGGTGGGCTTTGCCGAAGGCAGTTCGCTGATGTTTGTGACGGCGTATCTGATGATGGGCGGCATGTTTGTGGTGAAGCATGTGCTGGATATCTCTGTTAATCCCCCTCTCCCTGTGGGAGAGGGCCGGGGTGAGGGCACCAGAACGCACCTTCTAAAGGAAACAAAATGAAAGAGCTTATGGTCGTCGCCATTGGCGGCAACAGCATTATCAAAGATAACGCCAGCCAGTCGGTTGAACATCAGGCACAGGCGGTAAAGGCGGTGGCAGAGTCGGTGCTGGAGATGCTGGCCTCGGACTATGACATCGTGCTTACCCACGGCAACGGCCCCCAGGTGGGGCTGGATCTCCGCCGCGCTGAAATTGCCCACGAGCGAGAGGGACTGCCGCTCACGCCGCTGGCCAACTGCGTGGCGGATACGCAGGGCGGTATCGGCTACCTGATCCAGCAGGCGCTGAACAACCGCCTGTCTGCGCGCGGTGAGCAAAAAGCGGTCACCGTTGTCACTCAGGTGGAGGTGGATAAAAACGATCCGGGCTTTAGCCACCCGACCAAGCCTATCGGCGCGTTCTTCAGCGAAGCGCAGCGCGATGAACTGCAGCAGGCGCATCCGGACTGGCACTTTGTTGAGGATTCTGGCCGGGGCTATCGTCGCGTGGTGGCGTCGCCGCAGCCGTTACGCATTGTTGAAGCCGATGCCATCAAGACCCTGACGCAAAAAGGCTTTGTGGTGATTGGCGCGGGCGGCGGCGGTATTCCGGTGGTGCGCACTGAGCAGGGCGATTACCAGAGCGTTGACGCGGTAATTGATAAAGATCTCTCCACCGCGCTGCTGGCGCGCGAGATCCGCGCCGACGTACTGGTGATCACCACCGGGGTCGAAAAAGTGTGCATCCACTTTGGCAAGCCGAACCAGCAGGCGCTGGACACGGTGAGCGTGGCGCAGATGACCCGTTACAAAGACGAGGGCCATTTTCCGGCGGGCAGCATGCTGCCCAAAATCGTCGCCTCGCTGGAATTTTTACACCATGGCGGCAAGCGCGTGATCATCACCTCGCCAGACTGCCTGCCCGCCGCGCTGCGCGGGGAAACCGGTACCCATATTGTTAATGAAGGAAGATAAGATGAGTGAAAATAAAAGCCGCCGTGAATTCATCAGCCAGAGCGGCAAAATGGTCACCGCCTGCGCGCTGTTTGGCGCGACCGGCTCCGTCGCGTATGCTGCCGATTCCGCAAAACCAACCTGCGAGACGGGCAAACCGATGAACATCACCGCTAAACACTACTACCTGGACAACGTGCTGCTGGAGGCCGGATTTAACGTCGACGGCGGCGTGGCGACGAGCACCCGCACCGAGCTGAAAACGCTGGAGATCAAAGACGGGAAAATTGTCGCCCTGCGGGATAACAAAAGTCATGCGGACGCCACCCTGCCGCACTATGACGCAGGCGGCAAGCTGATGCTCCCGGCGATGCGCGATATGCACATTCACCTGGATAAAACCTTCTACGGCGGCCCGTGGCGTTCGCTCAACCGCCCGGCGGGTACCACCATTCAGGATATGATCCGCCTTGAGCAGAAGTTGCTCCCCGAACTCCAGCCTTATACCCAGGAGCGCGCCGAAAAGCTGATCGATCTGATCCAGTCGAAAGGCTCCACCCTCGCCCGCAGCCACTGCAATATTGAGCCGGTCTCGGGCCTGAAGAATCTCGAGAACCTGCAGGCGGTGCTGGCGCGCCGCAAGCCCGGATTTGACTGCGAGATCGTGGCGTTTCCACAGCACGGCCTGCTGCTGTCGAATTCCGAAAAGCTGATGCGCGAGGCGATGCAGGCCGGGGCGCACTACGTGGGCGGGATGGACCCAACCAACGTTGACGGGGCGATGGAGAAATCTCTCGACACCATGTTCCAGATTGCGCTGGATTATGACAAAGGGGTGGATATTCACCTGCACGAAACCAGCCCGGCGGGCGTGGCGGCGGTGAACTACATGGTCGAAACCGTGGAGAAAACCCCGCAACTGAAGGGCAAACTGACCATCAGCCACGCCTTTGCGCTGGCCACGCTCAACGAGCAGCAGGTGGACGAGATTGCCACCCGCATGGCGGCGCAGCAGGTGACTATCGCCTCCACCGTGCCGATTGGCACCCTGCATATGCCGCTGAAGCAGCTGCGCGATAAAGGCGTGTTTGTCATGACCGGCACCGACAGCGTGATCGACCACTGGTCGCCGTACGGCCTGGGGGACATGCTGGAAAAAGCGAATCTCTACGCCCAGCTCTATATCCGCCCTAATGAGCAGACGCTGTCCCGCGCTTTAGGTATTGCGACCGGTGACGTGCTGCCGCTGAACGACAAAGGTGAACGCGTCTGGCCGAAAGCGCAGGACGACGCCAGCTTTGTGCTGGTGGACGCCTCCTGTTCCGCCGAGGCGGTGGCGCGCATATCTCCGCGCACCGCGACCTTCCATAAGGGGAACCTTGTCTGGGGCACAGTGGGTTGATGTGCATTTCTCCCTCTCCCGGTGGGAGAGGGTTGGGGTGAGGGCAACAGGCCGCAGATTTTGTAGGTCGGGTAAGGCGAAGCCGCCACCCGACGTTACAGATGATAACCCGACAGCCGCAGCTCCCGGTCAATCCACTCAACGAACTGCTGGATCTTCCACGCGCGTTCATGCATATGCGGCATTACCAGATGATGCGCGTTAATGGCGATCCCCATCTCATCCGGCAGTACCTGCACCAGTGAGCCATCTTTCAGGTGGTCTGTCGCCATCATTTTGCTCTCAAGGATAAATCCCAGCCCCATGCGCGCCGCTTCAAAGCTCATATAGGAGCGGTCAAAGCTGAGGCTGAAGTTGAGCCAGGGCCTGTCGATATTGTGCCAGGCAAACCATTTTTCCCAGTTCACCAGAGTGCTGGTGGACGAGATGAGAGATTGTTGCAGCAGATCGGTGGGTGTGCTGATGGGGTGTTTTTGCGCATACTCCGGCGAGGCCAGCACCACCAGCGTGTCGTTTTTTATGGTCATCACCCGGTAAGCATCCCAGTCCGGGATACCGTGGCGGATATCAATATCAATATTATCTCTGGCGAACTGCAGATTCTCATAGGAGCAGGTGAGATTGATGGTGATATCGGGATATTCGGCACGAAACTTACCCAGGCGGCGCAACAGCCATGACAACCCGAAGGTGGGCGAGGAGTGCACCCGAAGCACGGCGTTATCTTTCTCTTTGACGATCTGATCGGTGGCGCGTCCGATGGCGCTCATCGCCGCCGAGACCTCCCGCAGATATTTTTCTCCCGTTGGGGTGAGCTGAACCCCTTTGCCGCTGCGGATGAATAATTTCTTGCCCATCCACGACTCCAGCGACGCGATCTGATGGCTGACCGCAGAGGGGGTGACGTTGAGCTGTTCGGCCGCCTGATGGATGCTCAATGCGTTAGCGACGGCGATGAATGCCTGCAAATTTCTGAGCGAGGGCAGTGATAACGTCTGGCGATCCTGCGCGGACATAGCCTACTCCTGTCATGTTTATTGATAAAAAACATAACATTGAGACGACATGCGGGCAATTTTATCCCGATGTTATTTTTTTGAGCTGTATCGCGAATCAAATTTATCTCAGCAATAAATGAGGTTTATTGAATGGTGTTTCATTCATGAGCCGATATATTGACCTTGAACGTAAAAATAAAACGACTCACGTTGTTCGAATAATGAGGTAAGTTATGTCTCGTATAGAACATGCTGTCCCCTACATAAACACTAAAAAAACCAATTACCGTTTCGTTGTGCTGGCATTAATTTTTATTGTGTATGCCATTAACTATGCTGACCGAACAAATATTGGTGCAGTACTGCCCTTTATCATTGATGAGTTTCATATTAATAATTTCGAAGCCGGTGCCATCGCCAGTATGTTCTTTTTGGGATACGCATTGAGCCAAATTCCAGCGGGCTTTTTTATCGCCAAAAAGGGTATTCGCGGCATGGTGGCGCTGTCGATATTCGGCTTCTCGGCGTTTACCTGGCTGATGGGCACGGCGACCTCAGTTCTGGGTCTGAAGTTTATTCGTCTGGGGCTGGGGTTAACGGAGGGGCCGTGTCCTGTCGGGCTGGCCTCCACCATCAATAACTGGTTTCCACCAAAGGAGAAGGCCACCGCCACCGGCGTCTACATTGCGGCCACCATGTTCGCGCCGATCCTCGTGCCGCCGCTGGCGGTGTGGATCGCCATGACCTGGGGCTGGCGTTGGGTCTTCTTCTCCTTCGCGATCCCCGGTCTGGTCATTGCCGTTCTGTGGTATCTGCTGGTGCGCACCAGACCATCAGAGAGCGCATTCGTCTCTAAAGCCGAACTGGAGACCATTACTGTGGGTCAGGAGACGCCGGACGCCAGACGGGAAAACATCGTGATTTCACCGGGCTTTGCGCGCCTTGACCGCCTGATTCGCGTGCGGGACTTAGCCCCGGTGAGCACGGTAAAAGGCCTGTTTACCTCGAAGAATATCCTCGGCGATTGTCTGGCCTATTTCATGATGGTCAGCGTGCTGTATGGCCTGTTGACGTGGATCCCGCTCTATCTGGTGAAAGAGAAAGGCTTTACGTTTATGAGCATGGGGCTGGTCGCCAGTATGCCGTGCATCGGCGGATTTATCGGGGCGATTTTTGGCGGTTACGTATCCGACAAACTGCTCGGCCGTCGGCGTAAACCGACCATGATGTTTACCGCCATCAGCACCGTGTTAATGATGGTCATCATGCTGAATATTCCGCAAAGCACCGTTGCGGTTTGCGTGGGGCTGTTTTTTGTCGGCCTCTGTCTGAATATCGGCTGGCCTGCTTTTACGGCTTACGGTATGGCCGTTGCGGACAGTAAAACCTATCCGATAGCTGCGTCAATTATCAATAGCGGCGGAAATCTCGGCGGATTTGTTTCCCCGATGCTGGCGGGTTTTCTGCTGGATAAAACAGGAAGTTTTAACTCTGTATTTATTTATTTCGGTGTTTGTGCAGCGATTGGCCTGTTTGTGATTATGTTGCTGGATGAACCGAAATAAAAAATAAATTCCTTTTACCATAGTGGAGTAAATATATGCTACTGAAAGATAAAGTCGCCGTTATTACCGGCGCGGCTTCTGTACGCGGTTTGGGTTTTGCCACGGCTAAATTATATGCCGGGCAGGGTGCGAAGGTGGTGATTATCGATTTAGATGCTGAGGCCAGTCGGGCAGCGGCGGCGAATCTGGGTGAAGAGCATCTGGGCCTTGCGGCGAACGTCAGCAATGAATTACAGGTTAACGCCGCCATTGAGCAGGTGCTGGGAAAATACGGGCGCATCGATATTCTGGTGAATAACGCCGGTATTACTCAGCCGATTAAGCTGATGGATATTAAACGCGAGAATTACGACGCGGTGTTGGACGTCAGCCTGCGCGGCACGCTGCTGATGTCCCAGGCGGTGATCCCCACCATGCGCGCGCAGAAGTCGGGCAGCATTGTCTGCATTTCATCGGTATCAGCACAGCGCGGTGGCGGTATTTTTGGCGGCCCCCACTACAGCGCGGCTAAAGCAGGTGTGCTGGGCCTGGCGAAAGCGATGGCCCGCGAGCTGGGTCCGGATAACGTACGCGTAAACTGCATTACACCCGGCCTTATCCAGACGGACATCACCGCAGGCAAGCTGAGCGATGAGATGAAAACCGCCATCCTGGCGGGCATTCCGCTTAACCGCCTCGGCGACGCGCAGGATATTGCCCGCGCCGCGCTGTTCCTTGGCAGCGACCTTTCGTCTTACTCCACCGGTATCACGCTCGACGTGAACGGCGGCATGCTGATCCATTAAGGAGACTCGACGATGACGGATACCACAGTTCAACAGGTTGCCGCGGCGGCATGGCGTATTCGCCGCTATGCGCTGCGCATGGGCGAAGTGCAGGGGCAGGGCTACATCGGGCAGGCGCTGGGCTATGCCGACGTACTGGCCACCGCGTTTACCCACGGTATGAACCTCAAGCCGGACGAGCCGGAGTGGGAAGGCCGTGACCGTTTTCTGCTTTCCCACGGTCATTACGCCATTGCCTGTTATGCCGCTCTGATTGAAGCCGGGATCATTCCTGAAGAGGAGCTGGAGACCTACGGCTCGGACGACAGCCGCCTGCCAATGTCCGGTATGGCAACTTACACGCCGGGGATGGAGATCTCCGGTGGTTCGCTGGGACAGGGGTTAAGTATTGGGGTCGGCATGGCGCTGGGGCTGAAGCACAAGCAGAGCGCGGCATGGGTCGTTAACTCCATGTCGGACGGTGAGCTTGACGAAGGATCAACCTGGGAAGCGGCTATGTCTGCAGCGCACCATGGCCTGTCGAACCTGATCGTGCTGGTGGACATTAACCGCCAGCAGGCAGACGGCAATTCGCACAAGATCCTTGGCTTTGAGCCGCTGGAGGATAAATGGACCTCGTTCGGCTGGTATGTGCAGCGCGTAAATGGCAACGATGTCCCTGCGCTGGTGGCGGCGTTTGATAACGCCAGACGCTATCCGGAAAACCAGCCACGCGTCATTTTGTGCGACACGCTGATGGGCAAAGGTGTGCCTTTCCTCGAACAACGTGACAAGAACCATTTTATTCGCGTGGATGCTGACGAGTGGCAAAAGGCACTCGCCGTGCTGGATGCCAACAAACCTGAAGGAGTGCTGTAATGAGCCAGATAACGGAGAAAAAACCGCGTTTAACCACGTCGGCCATGATTGCCTCTATTGCGGAAGACGGCCAGGAGACGCGCTCTGCACCGTTCGGCCATGCGCTGGTGAAGCTGGCGGAACAGCGCCCGGAAGTTGTCGGTATGACGGCGGATTTGTCGAAATATACCGATCTGCATATCTTTGCGCAGGCGTATCCGGAACGTTTCTTCCAGATGGGGATGGCGGAGCAACTCTTAATGGGCGCGGCCGGGGGAATGGCAAAAGAGGGGTTTATTCCCTTCGCCACGACATATGCGGTCTTTGCCACCCGTCGTGCCTACGATTTTATTCATCAGGTTATCGCCGAAGAGCATCTCAACGTGAAGATATGCGCTGCACTGCCGGGGTTAACCACGGGCTACGGTCCGAGCCACCAGGCGACGGAAGATATTGCGATTATGCGCGGTATTCCGGGGATGACCATCATCGATCCCTGCGACGCGATAGACACCGAACAGGCTGTACCGGCGATCGCGGCGCACAATGGGCCGGTGTATATGCGACTGCTGCGCGGCAAGGTGCCGGTGGTGCTGGACCAGTACAATTACCAGTTTACGCTGGGCAAAGCCGCGCTGCTGGAAGAGGGGAGCGACGTCCTGATCATCGCCTCAGGGTTAATGACCATGCGCGCGCTGGAGGCAGCAAAGCAGCTGCGTAAGGATAACGTCAGCGTGGCGGTACTGCACTCGCCCACCATTAAACCGCTGGATGAGGAGACCATTCTGGCGCAGGCCGCGAAACCTGGGCGGCTGGTGGTGGTCGCCGAAAACCACAGCACTGTAGGGGGGCTTTGTGAGGCAGTGGCGTCGTTGCTGATGCGCCATCGCGTGCATGTCGACTTTGATACCGTTGCGCTACCGGATGCTTTCCTGGATGCAGGTGCGCTCCCGACGCTTCACGATCGCTACGGGATCTCAACGGCAGCCATGGTGGAGAAGATCCGGCGCAGGCTTTGATTCGCCAGACGGTTTAGTTGTCAACGGGCGAGGGGTGTTTTACCCTCGCCTCTGTTGCAATGAAGGAGTCCGTGATGGCACAAAATATCTACGACAACCCCGCCTTTTTTGAAGGTTACGCCCAGCTGCCGCGCTCGGTAGACGGCCTGAATGGCGCGCCGGAGTGGCCTGCGCTGAAAAGCATGCTGCCGGATTTACACGGCAAATCGGTTATCGATCTCGGCTGTGGTTATGGCTGGTTGTGCCGCGCGGCGCGTGAGCTGGGCGCTTCTGCGGTAACCGGCGTTGATATCTCCGAAAAAATGCTCGCCCGTGCGGAAGAGCTGACCCACGATGCCGGGATTGTGTATCAACGTAGCGATCTGGAATCGCTGGCGATGAAAGCGAACAGTTTCGATCTGGTCTACAGCTCGCTGGCGCTGCACTACCTGCCCGAGCTGAATACTCTGTTTGGCAACGTTCAGCGTGCGCTGAAACCCGGCGGCAGTATGGTCTTTTCCATGGAGCACCCGATTTACACTTGCGCGACGCGTCAGGGCTGGTTGACCGATGACGCAGGCGTGCGTTTCTGGGGCGTGAACCACTATCAGGACGAAGGTCAGCGCGTCAGCAACTGGCTGGCAGACGGCGTGATCAAGTATCACCGCACGCTGGGCAGCACGCTTAACGCCCTGATCAACGCCGGTTTAACGGTAAGCGAAGTGAACGAATGGGGGCCAACGCAGGCGCAGATTGACGCCTGGCCCGCGCTGGCCGAAGAGGCAGACCGCCCGATGCTGGTGCTGATTTCCGCCCGTAAGGCTCAGTAACCCACCTTATACACCCGCCCGGTCTGCACCCCTTCCACGCTGCGGCGATAGGCTTGCGCCACGGCGGCGGCCGGCACGCTTTCAAAGCCCGGGAAGAAGCCGTCGTACGTTTCGACCGATTCAGTGAGGACCGTCGGGCTTATCAGGTTGATGCGGATCCCGCGCGGCAGCTCGCAGGCGGCAGCGCGAACAAACCCTTCCAGCGCGGCATTCACCGTGGTGGCATTGACGCCCTGCGCGATGGGCTCGTGCGCCACAATCCCGCTAATCAGGGTAATGGAGCCGCCATCGTTCAGGTAGTGCTGGCCGGTCAGCGCCAGGCGCACCTGTCCGAGCAGTTTATCCTGTAACCCCTGATTGAAATCGCTGTCTTTCATAGTAGCGAGGGGGCCAAAGTACAACCCGCCGCTGGCGGAGACAATCGCATCCACACGACCGACCTTCTCAAACAGCGCCTGCACGCTCGCCTGTGACGTAATATCCACCTGCTCATCGCCCTGCGTGCGGCCCACGCGGATCACTTCGTGGCGGCGACTGAGCGCCTCCGTTACTGCGCGACCGACCGTACCGCTGGCACCAATAATGATGATTTTCATTGCCGACTCCTCATGTTGTGAGTCTTCATTCTTTAATAAATTAAAAGTCGGATAAACTGGGCTAAAGTTAGAAGATTGCTAACCAGAGGTTTGTAATATGGATAAGCTTCGCGGCATGGAAACCTTTATCGCCGTAGTGGAAAGCGGCAGTTTTACCGGGGCGGCCTCCCGGCTGGATATGTCGTCGGTGATGGTGGGGAAGTACATTGCGCTGCTGGAATCCGAGCTTGGCACCCGTCTGCTGGAGCGCAATACGCGACGTCAAAGCCTGACCGACGCCGGGCGGGTCTATTATGACGAGGCGAAGCGGGTGCTGGAGCAGGTGGCCATTGCCGAAAGCGCAGTGGAACGTCTGCGCGCCGCACCAGCGGGCACCCTGCGCGTGACGGCACCTACGTCGTTTGGCGGCTGCGTTATCGCGCCGCTAACCGCCACCTTTTTGCAGCGCTACCCGGCAGTGCGTATCGAACTGGATCTCACTAACCGGATGGTGGATCTGGTGGAAGAGGGGGTCGATCTGGCCATTCGCATTGGTGATATTCGCAATGACGATCTGGTGGCGAAATACCTGTGCCCTTACAACATGGTGATCTGCGCGTCGCCGGATTATCTGGCGCGCCACGGTACGCCGCAAACGCCTGCCGATCTGGTGGACCATCTCTGCCTTTCCCACACGGTATGGACCGCGCGCAACGAATGGCGGTTGCCGGGTGTGGAGGGCGAAGTGCGCTGGAAGCGCGATGCCATTTTACGATGCAACGACGGCTACGGCTTACGCATGGCGGCGCGCGCCGGGGCGGGGCTGCTTCTGCAGCCGGAGGTGCTGGTGGCGGAAGAGCTGGCAAGCGGCAGACTGGTTCGGGTTCTGGAGCCGTTTACACCCGCGCCGAGGCCGGTGCATTTACTGTGGCGTCAGGATTTACGTCCCCTCCCGAAGCTAACGGAATTTATTGCTCATATTCTGCTAAGATTGGGCACAATATAAAAAAGAAGGTAATCAAAGAATGTCTGCAAACAAACTCGCCAGCAGCGCGCAGGGCCTGCAATCTTCCGCCATCCGTGAATTATTAAAACATAGCAAAATGGCAGGCGTCATTTCGCTGGGTGGGGGTATTCCTAACCCGGCTTTGTTCGATCACGAAGGCCTGAAAATCGCCGCTGATGCCGTACTGTCGCAGCATTTTGGTGAAGCCTTCCAGTATGGTCTGACCGAGGGTGTGCCGGGACTGCGGGAAGAGATTCAGCGCATCTGCGAAGGGCGCGGGATCCGCTGCAAAGCGGATGATGTGGTCGTGACCTCCGGTTCACAACAATCCCTTGACGTGCTGGCGCGCGCGTTAATTAATCCGGGCGATACCGTCGTCGTCGAACGCCCAACCTATCTTGCCGCGCTGCAGGTCTTTGGTCTGGCGCAGGCGAATTTCGAATCCGTTGGCACCGATGGCGACGGCATGAAAGTGGATGAACTCGAAGCCCTGGTGGCAAATAAACCCATCAAAGCGGTTTATATTGTGCCGACATTTGGTAACCCGGGTGGCGTTACGCTGTCTGAGGCGCGCCGTAAACAGCTGGTGGAACTCTCGAAACGCTATGACTTCGTGATTATCGAAGACGATCCGTACAGTGAAATTAATTACACCGACGAAGTTTTCCGCCCGTTAATTGCCCATGCCAAAGATATCGGCAACGAAGAGAACGTGGTGTATACCTCAACCTTCTCTAAAATTCTCGCGCCGGGCACCCGTGTGGGCTGGGTGCTGGTGCCGGAGTGGTTGAAGCGTGCGGTGGTGAACCTGAAGCAAACCACCGATTTGCACACCAGCACGCTGTCGCAGCTGATGACTTACGAATACCTGAAAACCGGGCGTCTGGCCGGGCAGATCAAAATGATCCGCGAAGCCTATCGTCAGAAGTACCAGACGTTCGCCAACGAACTGGAAGCCGAGCTGGGCGATGTGATGTCGTTCCACAAGCCGAAGGGCGGCATGTTCCTGTGGGCGAATATGAAAAATGGTAGTAATACCACGCGCTGGCTGGAAAAGACGTTAAGTAACGGCGTAGTATTTGTGCCGGGCGAATTTTTCTACTGCAATGAGCCAGACCATTCGACGCTGCGTATGTCGTTTGTAACGCCAACGGATGAAGAGCTGAAAGAGGCGGTTCGTCGCCTGAAAAAATCGCTGTAAAAGACCTGCGCATAATGGCGCTCCTGCCGTTATGCGCAATACGCGTTCAGGGCGGCAGGAGCCGCGATCGTCCATGGTGATCTCCATGTTTGAATTTCTGCTCGGTGTCGTTACGCACACACCCGCCTGGGTGTGGGTGCTGTTTATCTTCCTTATCTCCCGCGGCATTAAAGCCCGCAAGCCCGCCACCGTGACGCTGGAGCGGCTTGCTATCATTCCGGGCATTTTTCTTATCTGGGATATTTACGATCTGGTGGTCTATCGCACGCTGACTCCTGCGACTGTTGCATTGTGGACGGCGGGGATCCTTGCCGGTGCGGCACTGGGGTACTTCCTGATTAAGCAGGCGGCTATCACCCGAGCTGAGGCACCGCGTAGCCTCCACCGTCAGGCAGACTACACCGCGCTGCCGTTTATGATGCTGGCGTTCGCGGTGAAGTATGTGCTGGGCGTGATGAGCGCCATCTCTCCCCATACAATGCAGCAACCCGCCATGAGCGCGCTGGCAATTATCTCAGGCGGGGTATTTGCGGGCGTGTTTATCGGAAAATTTGCGCGTTATGTTGAGGTATATAACCGTAGCGTACCGCGCCCGGCGGAGTGACGTTACTCTGTCGCATGGGCCAGCGTGCGATCTGAAGCATCGCCGCTGAGGGCCCGCGTGACTTCATGGATCCGCCAGATTTTCCCTTCACGCAGCGCGGCAAACAGGTAAACCTCGATCTCTGCCTGACGACCGCCAGGATACGTGACCGTCACGATATGCCGGTCAGCCAGAAGTTCGTCATGACAGGCTATCTCCGCCACGGTGAAGGCGATCGTGCGAGTCTGCGAGCTGACGTGGCTCAGGTGCTGGATAAATCCCCGGTAATCAAGCGTGTGACCGTCCGTAACCTGCTGGTAATCGGGCGTAAAGACCTCTGCCGGATCGATATCGCCGTTGAATAAGCGGGTTAACAGGCACGCCATCTTTTCGCGCTGTGCGGCATTGTCGGTGTCGGCTATCAGGGATGTGATTATGCTCATTAAGGGCTCCTTATGTGGTTTAGTCGCCATTATCCTTGACAGCCGAAGACGCAGTTTCTGTAATACGCCGATGAATAACGATTTTCGGTCAAAATGATATGGTCAGTACTGAGACGCTCCTTCATCCTGGCGGGTACCGAACCCCCTGGCACAGCCATCGCGCTGGTCAGCTGTGGCGCATTGCAACGGGTCTGCTGGTGATTGAGTCGCAGCAGGGGCGCTCGGTCGTACCGGCAAAACACATCGGCTGGATCCCGCCTGGCAATCAGCACGCCGCCTTTTCTGAAAGCGCGATAGAAGGCAGCGCCATCTATCTTGACCCCGCCTGCTGCGCAAGGCTTCCCGATGTGCCCGCCCTGTTCGAGCCCGACGATCTTACCCATGCACTGTTTTCCCGCTTAAGCGTTGCTGAAAGCGAGTACGATCCGCGAAAGCTCACCCTGCTGCTGGATGAGCTTGCCGTGGCACCTCAGGTGCACTTTTCTCTGCCCGTGCCGACGGATCCGCGTCTGAAGGACGTGGTCAGGCATTTGCTGCAGTTTGTCGATGATAACCAGACGGTTGAGAGCCATGCCCGGCAGGCGGGGATGAGCGTGCGTACGTTCAACCGTCGGTTTCGTGCCCAGACCGGAATGAACTTCGTTAACTGGCGGCAACTGGCGCGCGTTATGCAGGCAATGGAGTGGTTGGCCGCGGGGAAGCCGGTGGGATGGATTGCGCTGTCTTGCGGTTACAGCAGCGTCAGCGCATTCATTGAGGTCTTCAGCGCGTGGACCGGTAAAACGCCGGGGCAGTGGGCGCTTAAAGAAGCCCCTTTTGGGCGAAGGTAATGCGCGTGGCGTCGTTGAGATGCGTAATTTTTCCTGGTTATTCATAATTAACGTCCTGTTTATAAATATAAAACAGGTGCGGTATGATGCCCTCACCCCGGCCCTCTCCCACAGGGAGAGGGAGAAAACCACCTCAACCCAGCAACGCGATTCCAGCCTCCGTCCTCAGCCAGCGCGGGGCTTTTAGCTGGTCGGCAAAATATCCGGTGAGTTCAAAGAGTAAATCCCCCATCACGCGTGCGGATCCGGGCGTGAGCGCGTCAGTCATCAACAGTTGGGTAATTTCCTCGCAGTAGCGGCAGAGCTGGTCGGATTCGGTGTTGAATACAGGCTCACGTTCGGGAAATCGATCGACGGTGAGACGTTCCTGTAGGTGCTCAGGGATAGGCTCCAGCAGCATTGGGCGGAGCAGGGCAAAAGTCGAGGCAAGACGACCGCAGAGGGCTATTTTTCTCGCGGGATTGGTCTCTTCTACCAGCGCTTCGCAATAGCGTTGGCAATTGTCGGCAAGATCGATGAAGTCGGTGTTGCAGTCGAAAGGGGTCGTGAAAAGTGCGTTACTGGTGGTCATGATTTTTCTCCAATCAGGTAATTAACCCGGCCGCGGAAATGCCAATTTCCGGGTGGCAGGTCTGAACGGAGTTGGCATTACCGGCTTGGAGTGTACCGGCGCGTCTTGCGACGCCCCCGTCCAGCCCACCATTGGAATGTAGCCAGACGTGCGGCGTAACAAGGACTTACGCCGTCTCCAATCATAACCGGGATGCCAATCCCGACGCCAGATTTTGCTGGCGTGGGAGGAACATACGCCCGAAAAGCCGTTAGAAAAAGTGGGGATGAAGGGATAAGTTACATTCTGCGAGGCTGCTTCAGAAAAAATGGAAAATGAGGAATGCGTTCAAGCCAAAAATGTTTCACCTGATGAGCAAATATTTTCCGCCGCACATAATACTGCCGGTTTATAAAATTAGGAATTTATAAAGGTCTATTTTATCAACATTGCGGTCAAAGTGGCGTATGGTATTTATTCTTAATAAGAATGGCTATGAAGGTGTGTATGGATACCGTCGAGGCGCTTAATGGAACCTACTTCTATAAAGGAATTTGCAACATATCGGCTGGTGAACTGTTTTTCTGGATTTTGTTAGATAAAATTGAAGAGCAGTTTGGCGGCATAGAGGATGCACTAACAATGAGTTGTATCATTTTAAGAGTGCCGATATTAAAGACCAGAAATAAGCCCTACGGAACAACAGCAGGAACATCTATAGCATCAAAATATTTACGTCAATATCTCAATGTAGAGTTACCTGTAAGATTACCGACGTTAACTGAAGCGAGCATTGCCACTTTAAAACCTAAGTATGTGACAAATTTGGGGGCCTTTATCGGGAGAGGCCTACCAGTGATTGGCTGGACATTGGTAGCCAGCGATTTGGCTCAAATATGCTATAAGACACTTAAAATGTATAACACGATTGCTCATAAGAAAGACCGGATATGGTAACTGAACAAGAGGTTTTGGCTTTTTTTCAGAATGAATTGCCCGTTATGGGTACATTTACCGGCAAGCTCATACCTTTGCAGTTAGATGATATTTTACAAGACTATGCAGAGGATGATGATTTAGCCATCTGTATGGATAAATTCAGCGAACGATTCAATATTGATATAACGCTGATGAATTACAATGCCTATTACCCATGGTTTCACACATGGTTTTTTCGAAAATGGTTTACGGATAAACCCGTAAAGCAAATTTCTAAGCCTTTAACGGTGAGGATGTTCGCCGAATCTGCGAAAGCGGGAAGATGGTTATATGATTAATAAGGAGGAAAATGATGGCTGTACCGGTCCATTTATGGCTAAAAGATGATGCAGGGAATCTGATTAAGGGGTCATCTGACGTAGAACATAGAGAAGGGAGTATTGAATTACGTGGTTTGACACATAATTTAAGTATCCCGGTTGATGGGACAACAGGAAGACTCACCGGAACACGTCAGCACGCTCCTTTCCTGTTTGAAAAAGAAATTGACAGCGCATCCCCCTATCTTTATCGGGCTGTTGCAACAGGGCAAACTCTCAAATCTGCAGAGGTAAAGTGGTACCACATTAATGATGCAGGGCAGGAAGTTGAATACTTCAATATTTTACTGGAAAGTGTAAAAGTTGTTTCTATTACGCCAATTATGCACGATACACGTAACTGTCCGGGAACAGGGCACATGGAAAGCATTCAACTGCGCTACGAGAAAATCACATGGCGTTATGTTGATGGAAATATTCAATACTCCGATGCCTGGAATGAGCGAGCTACGGTTTGAAGTGCAACAAACTGCCTCCGCTCTATAAATTGAGTGGAGGCATGTCCTGTTCATCCTGCAAAGATCACCGCTCCCTCAGCGCTTCCTTCGCCCGGTTAAACGGCTTAATCATATAATCCAGCACCGTTTTCTCCCCGGTTTTAATATCCACCGTCGCAATCATCCCAGGCACAATTGAGAAGTGCCTGCCTGCTTTATTCACCAGGTAATCCTGGCTGGTGCGGATAAACACCCGGTAATAGAACACTTCCGGCTTGGCTTCGTCCTGGATGGTGTCCGGGGAAATCGTCTCTACCACCCCGTGCAGCCCGCCGTAAATGGCGTAGTCGTAGGCGGTGATTTTGACCAGCGCTTCCTGGTTCGGGTGGATAAAGGCGATATCGCGCGGCGAGAGGCGAGTTTCGATCAGCAGGTGATCGTCCACCGGCACGATCTCCATCAGCTCGCCGTTGGGCGGGATCACGCCGCCGATGGTGGTGACCTTGATGTTTTTCACGATCCCGCGCACCGGCGATTTCACCGTCAGGCGCGTGACGGAATCCTGACGGCCTTTCAGGATCGCCGAGACCATATCCACCTCCGCGTTGGCTTTGGAGAGCGCCTCGCGCGCCTGAACGTAATACTGCGAGCGCACGTCGGTGAGCTTCAGCTCCAGGTCACTTTTCTGCCGCTGCAGGCGCAGCACCTCTACGTGGCTGGCGGCCCCGGTTTTGACCAGCCGCTGGGTGATCGCCAGCTCCTTATTGGCGAGATCGAGCGCGGCACGCAGCTCCCGCTGGGTATCCTCAAGCTGCGCGCGGCGGGAGTTGTAAAGCCGCGTTTCGTCGGCAATTAACTCAGGCCATTCCTTCAGCGAAGGGGGGAACTTCAACGGCAGATCGTTTACCTCGGCATACAGGCGCGCGCTGGAGGCCAGCGAGGCGCGATAGCGTGCCGCACTTTCGCCGACGTTTGATTCTGAACGCGTGGGATCAAGGCGCGCCAGCACTTGTCCGGCCTGTACCTGATCGCCCTCGTGGACGTTCAGCTCGGTGAGGATCCCCCCGTCCAGCGACTGTAAAACCTGCTCGCGCGAGCTGGGGATCACTTTGCCGGTACCGGTTGAGACCTCATCCAGCACGCCAAACCAGGCCCAGATCCCGAGGACGATAAACAGCAGCAGAGAGAGGATCACGATTCGTCGCGCGCCGGTGTAGCCGCTTTCGGAACCGAGCGCATTATCCAGATCGTCCATTGCCGCGGCATCACGCTGACTGATTTTCATTTTTCCACTCCCTTGCGGCGGCTGCCTGCTGTTGTTGAATGCGGCTGTTATTCAGCGCCTGCGCTTTCGGGGCATCCATCACCAGCATGCCCTCCTTGAGCACCACCACCCGCTCGACCAGTTCCAGCACCGGCACGCGATGGGTCGCAACGATAAGCGTGCGGTGGCCGAGCCAGGCGCTCAGACGCTGGATAAATTCCCGTTCGGTATGCTCATCCAGCGAGGCGGTGGGTTCGTCCATCAGGACGATATTCGGGTCGCGCAGCAGCATGCGTGCCAGCAGGATCGACTGCCGCTGGCCGCCGGAGAGCCCCACGCCGTTCTCCATGATCGGATAGTCCAGCCCCTTCGGCAGCTTCTGCACAAAGCTCGCCGCGCCGGTTAACTCCAGTGCGGCGAAAATCTCCTCGTCGGTGGCGCGCGGCATGCCGAGGGTGATGTTTTCCCGCAGGGTGCCGTAAAACAGCCGCGCGTTCTGGGTCATAAAGCCGACGTTGCGCCGGACATCGGCGACGTCGAGGTGCGGCAGGCTGAGGTTGTCGAGCCGCAGCTCGCCGCCCGCCAGATCCATCCCGCCTGCCATCGCCTGCAGCAGGGTTGATTTGCCCGCGCCGTTACGCCCGAGGATCGCCACTTTCTCACCGGGCTTGATCTCCAGACGGTTGATGCGCAGCGCCATGCGCGGATCCTCCGGGTGATAGCGAAACTGCGCCTGCTCGAACAGGTAGTGACCGCGCAGCACGTCCTGGCGGATCGGCGTCTCCTCGCGCTGGTTCTCGGTAGGTAACTGCATAATGCTGTCCAGCCCCTCTTTTGCCGCTTTCACCTGCTGCCAGCGGGCCAGCACGCCGCACAGCGTCGCCATGGGGGCGATCATGCGCGAGGCCAGCATCGAGGCGGCGACCACCGAACCGGTGGTCAGCGTGCCGTCGATCACCATCGGCGCGCCGACCACGATCACGGCGGCGTAAACCAGGCTCTGGATGGTCATCCCCCAGCTGATCAGATTCTGCGTCAGCTCGCGGGTACGCAGGCCAGATTCCGCGGTGATCTGGATATAGCTGTTCCACTGCTGCAAAAAGCGGTTTTCCGCCTGCATCAGCTTGATGTCCTCCAGCCCCTGCACGCTTTCTACCAGCACCGCGTTGCGCAGGGTCGATTCATGGGCAGATTGTTTCGCCAGCTCCGCCAGCTTCTTCTGCAGCAGCAGGCCGGGCAGAACCATGATCACCGCCGCCACCGGGGCGATCCACGCCAGCTGCGGGGCGATAATCGCCAGCACCACCACAAACAGTAAGAAGAAAGGCAGATCGACAATCGTCGAGATGGTGGAGGAGGTGACCATCTCGCGGATCTGCTCCAGCTCGCGCAGCTGGGAGATAAAGCTGCCGGTAGAGCGTGGGATCGCGCTGTTGCGCAGCCGCAGGGCGTGACCGAACACGCGATCCGAGACGCGCAGATCCGAGCGTTTGCCCAGCAGATCCATAATGTGCCCGCGCGCCACGCGCAACACGAAGCCGAACAGGGTGGCGATCAGCACCCCGATGGTCAGTACGTACAGCGTCGGATAGGACTGGGCGGGGATCACCCGGTCATACACCTGCATGGAAAAGACAATCCCGGAGAGCGACAGCACGTTGATAAACAGCGCGGCGAGCATCACCCAGCTGTAGGGGCGCAGGTCGCGCATTACCAGCCGGTAGAGCCAGTCCGGGCGGTATTTTGAGATATAGGCGTCCACCCGGCTGTCCTTCAGCGCTGCCAGCGGACGCAGGGCGATGACGTGGCGGATGGCGGGCAGCATCGCCGTCATCGACAAACGGTTGGTGTAGGTCTGGTCGTCAAAGAAGCTGACCTCCAGCGTATCGTCGCCGTCGAAATGTTCGATCACGCCAACCCTGCCGTCGTTTAGCGCCACCACCACCGGCAGACACCAGCTGTTGATCGACTGCTGGCTGGCGGTAAGCAGCTGAAACGACAGCCCCGCCTCGCGGGCGAGCTGGGTGAGGGCGGGCACCATCGGTTTGCCTTTCAGCCACGGTGCGCCTGCCAGCAGCGCGCCGGGAGAGCAGGCGACGCGGTAGCGCGTGGCAATAAAGCCAAAGGCCTGCGCCCACTGGGCCAGGGCATCATCCGTCATGGGCTCAGCTTGCGGCATATCACGCTCTTTCATGGCTGGATCTCCACGGTCTGGATGGTGCGGTTATCAAGATCGAACGCATGGCGCAGCTGCCCGGTGTTGTAGAGGCAGTTGAGCTGCAGCTGATGCAGCTGGCCAAGGGTCTGTTGCTGGGTGAAACGCGCCTGGTAGACCTCCTGCTCGGCGTTGAGCACATCGAGCAGCGGGCGTGAGCCAAGGTCAAGATACTGCTGCTGATACAGCTCGCGGGTGCGGGCGCTGAGCGCCTCCTGACGACCCTGGATCTGCAGGGTGCTGAGCAGGCTCATCACCTGACTGCGCGCCTCAAGCAGCTTCTGGCGAATCTCAAGGCGGGTGCGCTGAATGGTGGATTGCGCCGCTTCCACCGCGTGTCCGGCAGCGTTACGCCGGGCGGTGAGGCCGCCGCCCTGATAGAGCGGCATTTGCACTTTCACCCACGCGGAGTATTGCGTGCGATCCCGCGTTTCGTTACCCGCATAGCGGTCGTTGAGGTAGTGACGCACTTCCGGCTCCAGCGAGACGGTCGGGGTCATCTGGGCGTTGGCGTAGTCAAGGTTGGCCTGCGCGACGTTCGCCTGCGCCCAGGCCGCTAACACCGCTGGCACCAGACGATCGTCCGGTTCGGCGATATCACAGCTACGGGCCAGCTTTTGCGGAAAATCGTTGCCCACCTCGTTGAGGGTGTTCCAGCCGAGAAAACTCATCAGCGTGGCGCGGGCGCTGTCGAGGCTGGCCTGGTACTGCATGAGCTGGGCGCGGGCCCCTTCGATACGGGCATCGGTCTGCACCACGTCAGAGAGCGAGGTGGCCCCTTCGTCGTTACGCTGGCGGGTCAGCTTGCCAATGGAGGAGAGAGCGTCGAGCTGTTCTTTGGCGGTATCGACCATCTGCTGCCAGGTTTGCACTTCCACCATGGCGATGGCGGTATCGTGGGCGATGGTGTCGATGCTCACCAGCACATTGGCCTGCTGCTGGGCAACCCCGGCGTTTTCGGCACGCACCTGGCTTGCCACCTTGCCAAAGTCGTACAGCATCTGGGAAAGAGAGAGCACCAGCGATGGCGTAAAGCCATTATCGTCGCCGTCATGGGTATAGCCATTGTCCATACCGGCGTTAATTTGCGGGTAGTATTTCGATTTGGCGACGTCCACCTCTTCACTCTGTTGGTAGAGTTTTCCTACCGCTTCACTGATGGCCGGGTGCCAGGTGACGGCGCGGTTGACGGCGTCGCCAAGCTGCAGCGTGCCGGGGGCGGCGTTGCCCGCCACAGGCGCCACGCGGCCATTCAGGGAGGGGAGTTCCTGCGTTTCGCGAAGTTGTCCGGTATTAATCATCGCCGCCGGATTAGCGGAGAGTGCGGGCACAGATATCAGGCAGCACGAGAGCCACCAGTAAGGCATCATCTTTCCCATGTCATGTCCCTAATAAAAAATAAGTACAGCTTTATTGTTTATGCCCGGGCGCAGTGCGCCCGGGTCAGGTACTACAGGTGCTATCAGGTCACGATGTGTTGCTGGTTAACTAACTCGTCGTAGGTGGTCTGGACGTTATCAAGCGTCACGAGCGTGGTGTTGGTATAGGTGCTTCCTGTACCGTCACGGTCGATGGCGATCACGGTACTGCCATTGCTGTTCGTCACATGCAGGTAATTACCGAGCGTTGACGCACTGCCGTTCCAGCCCACCAGCAGATCGCCGATGTCAATTTTGTCTCCCTGGGCCAGCGAGAAGTTGGTCCAGTGATCGCCGGCGGTACTGCTGACGTTACCCGCGGTGGCGTTGCCTGCGGTGCTGTTCAGCACCTGATAAATCAGCGTATCGCCGTACGCGGTGCCGGTAATGACATCGTTATGCTCAGAACTGACGAACTGCGGCGCCATATTGATGGTCAGCGTGGCAGTGTCCGTATTGCCGTTGGCATCGGTGAGGGTGTAGTTGAAGACCTCCTTCGACGTGATGGTTGAGAGCGACACCCCGCTGTTGAGGGTGTAGGTGTAGTGGCCGTCTGCGCCAATCGACAGCGTGCCGTAATGACCCGTGACGTTGACCAGCGTGCTGCCGGTGTAAGGATCCAGCGTGGTGGTGGTGCCGTCGAAGCCGGTAATGGTCACGCGGGTATCGACCGACTGCAGCTGATCCATCGCCCCGGCGGAATCCGTACCGTCGAAGATATTGCCGTCAACGGTGTGGCCGCTGGTGGAGTCGAACTGGGTCAGCGAGTAGGTGGTACCGTTCACGCTCGGGGTGATGGTGATATTGCCCACGCTCAGCCCCGGTACGCTGCCGGTATAGCTCAGCGTATAGGTCCCGGCGTTCAGATCCAGCCCGGTCAGGGGCACGTCGATACTGCCGCCCAGCAGCGAGCCGCCGCTGAAGGAGCCGGTGCGGATAACACCGTTGGCATCACTGATCGTCCAGTTCACCGTCAGCCCGCCCAGCGCCAGCAGCGACGCGACGTCAAAGTGCAGCGACGCGCTATGCAGGGCGGTGTTCGGATCCACCACAAAGGTCCCGCTTCCGCTGCCCGTGGTGGTACCTAGCAACGAGGTGGTCCAGCTGGCGCTGCCGACGGTGGTGTCAGAGTAGGCCGAGGTATGGTGTACCGACGTGACACTCATCTCGGTGCTGACATCGTTCACCGCATCCATTGCCCGCGCGGTTGGGGTAATGTTGAGCGAGCCCGTATCTTTCGCGCCGTTTGGAGCCGTAATGGTATAGACGAAGGTGTCTGGCGTGCTGATATGGTCCGCACCCACGCCGCTATTCAGGGTGTAGGTGTACTGGCCGGACGAATCAATGGTCAGCGTGCCGTATTCTCCCTGAATGTCGGTTGTTCCACTGCTGTTAACCGCCACACCGTTCACTTCCGTCACCACCGTGCCATCCGGCACCGGATCGTTCGCCAGCACATCCCCCGTGGTGCTCTCCCCGATGCTGGAGACGCTGTAGACATGATCCTGCAGCACGCTCAGGGTGTAGGCCGTCAGCGCGGTGATCCCTGCCGCCGTATTGAGCAGGAAAAGATACTCCCCGGCAGGCAGGTTCAGCGTCAGCTGCGAGGAGGTGCCGCCCAGCAGCGGCGCACGCAGCCAGCCCGGCTCAACGCGCATCTGCTCGAAGGTCTGGGTCGCGTTGTTGAATTTATAGACGTACAGGTCGAACACCGATGCCAGGGCTACGCCCCCCACGGAGGCCTGAATCGTCATGGTGCGGGTTGTACCTTCCTCCACGGTGTAGATGATCGGGTTGGTCATATCGTCCAGCAGGTTCAGCCCCAGCGTGTTGCCGAGATTGATCCCCACCAGGGTAAAGCCGCTTTGCGACGATGTGCCGTTATCGATGGCCAGGACGGTGGTGTCGAAGGTCAGGGAAGCCGCGTCGTCTACGGCGACAATGCCATTCGCCACGCTGCCCGAACCGAGCGACAGCACGAGATTTGCCGACGCGCTGACACCGTTATGGGTAATGGTGTAGGTGAAGCTCTCCGTGCGGCCAATCACCGCGGCACTGGTGTCGGTGAGGTTGTAGGTGTAGCTGCCGTCGCGGTTAATTGTCAGCGTACCGTACTGCCCCTGAATCACCGTGCCGTCGGCGTTAACGCTGGTGGTGACCCCCAGCGCGTTGGTCACGGCGGAGACGGTCGTACCTGCCGGAGCGTTATCGCTGCCTGCGGTAGGATCGGTATCCAGGATCACGTTACCGTCCAGGCTGGTGTCGCCCGTTACGGTCCCGGCGCTGGTCTCTTTCACCGCCACATCCAGGCTGGTGTACGAGCCGGTTGCCAGCAGGTTGGTGTTGTAGCTCAGCACGCGATACTGGCCATCAGCGAGCCCGGTCAGGTTCAGCGACACGCCGGTGGCCCCAAGGGTCAGCAGGTCGGCGAACTGCGGTTGTCCGGTATCCACGACGGTGGTCCAGGTGTTGTTGACGGTATCGAAACGCTGCACCACCAGCTCCAGGGTGTTGAGCAGCGAAAGCACCGCCCCCGTGGCGTTGGCATTGACCACAATATCCGCACTGCCGCCGCTGCCCACGTTGAACTCAACCTGGGCTGTATCGTTGCCCAGCAGGGTCAGCACGTTGCCTACGGCGCCCACCAGCAGGAAGCCATAGTCGCTGTACTGGCTGTTGGTGACGGTGGCGGTGGTACTGAGATCCAGCTCTTCAACGTTATTACTGGCAGAGAGCGGCACCACCGGCGCAAGGACCGAGCCCGGCTGCGAGGTGTTACCCGCCGCATCGGTGGCCGTGATCTGCAGCGTCTGGCCTTCGGTCTGCTTGTTGAGGAAGGTGTAGCTGTAGGCGCCATTGCTGTCTGCGGTGGTGGTCACCGTTGAGCCGTCCGCGAGGCGGATGGTGACGGTGCTGCCCGCTTCCGCCGTACCGGTCAATACGCTGCCGTCAGCGTTAAAGGTCCCGGCAGGCGCGTTTGGTGCAGTGAGATCGACAATAATTGTCGTCACCACAGACGCCGGACTGGTGTTACCCGCGGCATCGGTGGCGGTGGCGGTGAAGTTATGGGTGCCTTGCGTCAGCGTAGTGGTTTCTGGCAACGTCCAGTTGCCGCTGGCGTCGGCGGTGACGGTGCCCACCAACGTGATGCCATCGTAGATCCGTACCGTTGCATTCGCTTCGGCGGTCCCGCTCAGCGCTGGACGCGTGTCGTTGGTCGGGTTGGTGCCGGTCACCGGGCCGATGACGCTGCCGACATCATCAATTACCGAGCTGATAACCGGCGCGGCTGGGGCAAGGGTATCAACGTTAATCGTATATCCGGCGGTTGGCGCGCTGGCATTGCCTGCGGCATCGGTGGCGGTAAACGTCAACGTATGTGGGCCGTTGCTCAGCGCCGGGGAAGGCGTAAAGCTCCATGCCCCGCCGGTGGCCGTTACGCTGCCAATCTGCACGCCATTATCGAAGATTTTCACCGTAGAACCCGCTTCCGCCGTACCGCTGAGGGTTGGCTGCGCGTCGTTGGTTATTCCTCCGTTCGCGACTGGCGTTGCCGCATTGCCGACATCATCGAGGATGCTGATGAGCACCGGCAGCGCTGGCGGCGTGGTATCAATCGTCAGGCTGAAGCTGGCTGACGACGCGCTGGTGTTGCCTGCGGCATCCGTGGCCAGCGCGGTGAAGCTGTGCGCACCCTCTGTCAGCGTGGTATTGAGTAAGATACTCCAGCTGCCGCTGCCGTCTGCGGTGCCCGTTCCGACCAGCGTGGTTCCCTCATAGATATTCACGGTGGCAAACGGTTCGCTGGTGCCAACCAACCGAGGTATGGTGTCGTCGGTCGTCTGCCCGGATGTGATTGGACCGGTAATGGTCCCCACATCGTCAATCGCCTGGCCGATAACCGGCGCGGTGGGTGCCGTGGTATCGACAATCAGCGTGAAGCCTGGCGAGGCGGGGCTGATGTTCCCTGCTGCATCGGTGACCGTGGCGGTCCAGGTGTGGCTGCCGGCGACCAGTGGCGCTGATGGAGTAAAGCTCCATGCGCCGGTACCGTCAGCCAGCACGGTGCCGACAGGCTGTCCGTTTTCATAGATCGTGACCGTGGCGTTGGCCGTCGCGGTGCCGTTCAGCGTAGGCGTGGTGTCGTCGGTGCTTTGCCCGGAAGTGAGCGGAGCCTGAACACTGCCCGCGTTATCTGCCGCAGTCGAAATGACCGGCGCAGACGGCACGCCTGTATCCACTGTCAGGTTAAACGGTGCTGTTGCGGTGCCCGCGTTACCCGCTGCATCGGTGGCGTTGAAGGTGATGACGAGTGGCCCTTCGGGCAGATCGGTACCCGGCGTGAAGGTCCAGCCGCCCTGGGCATTCACCACGGCAGTGCCAATTTCATTGCCATTAACAATCACATGCACTGTTGAGCCCACGTCGCCCGTGCCGTTGAAGGTTGGGCGCGCATCGTTTGTGATACTTCCCGACGTGAGCGTTCCGGTAGTCGGTGCGACATCGTCAATCACGGTGGTCACCACCGGCACGCCAGGGGCTGCGGTATCGACGGTGAAGGCGAAGACCGACGAGTTAGCCGAGGCGTTGCCAGCGGCATCCGTTGCGTACACTCGCAGGGAGTAGCTGCCGTCGTCCAGCGGTGTGGTCGGCGTAAAGGACCAGCTCCCGGCTCCGTCGACGATCGCCGTACCGATCTGCGTGCCGTTATTCAGGATGTGGATAGTGCTGCCCGCCTGCCCAGTACCGCTAATCGTTGGGGTGTTGTCGTTGGTCGCCTGCCCGCTGGTGAGGTTGCCCGTGGCGCCGCCAGGGACGTTATCACTCACCGTATCCAGCGTTGGAACCGTCGGCGCCGTCAGTTCTACCACCACGCTCCATGGGGCTGAGACTTCGCTGACGTTGCCCTGTGGGTCGGTCGCTAGGACGGTGAAGCTGTGCGAGCCTTCGACGAGTGCGGTCTCTGGCGTAAAGCTCCACGCGCCGGTGTCATCCGCCGTTACTACGGCAATCTGGGTGCCGCCGTCGAAAATGGTCACCACGCTGTTCGCGTCCGCGGTCCCTGTCAGAGTTGGCGTGGCGTCGTTCGTTTCGCTGCCGCTGACTATCGGGGTGGCAACATTGCCCACATTATCCGTTACGCTGGTGATGACCGGCGTAGTGGAAAGGGTATCCACCACGAGGGTGAAGTCCGCCGAAGGACCGCTCTGATTTCCCGCCGGATCGGTCTCGCGGATGGTCAGAACATTACTGCCTTCTGGCAGAGCGGGCGTGGTGTAGCTCCAGGTGCCGGTATTACCAACCACCACGCTGTCCAGCAGCACGCCGTTGTTGTAGATGGAGATGGTATCACCCACCGCGCCGGTGCCGGTGAGGGTCGGCTGGCTGTCGTTGGTGGTCTGGCCGCTGGTCAGCGGACCGGTGACAGGACCAACGTCGTCAATTACCGAGCCAATGGTTGGCGTGCCTGGGGCGGTAAGATCGATGGTCACGCTGGCCGCCGGAGAGCGGCCGCTGGTGGCACCGTTGAGGGTCGCGGTCACCTCGAAGGTATGCAGCCCTTCGCCGAGCGCGGCTGGCGTATAGCTCCAGTTGCCGCTGCCGTCGGCGGTCACCATAGTCAATGGCGTCGTGCTACCGTCCTGGTAGATGGTAATCACGCTGCCCGCTTCGGCCGTACCGGTAAGCGTTGGTGTAGTGTCGTTGGTGGTTTTGCCTTTCACATCGCCGATGACCGGGTCCACGTCATCGACGATTGCCGTTATGACGGGCACCTGCGGCAGCTCAAGCGGCGAGTCGGTGACAATGAATGGCGTGCCGGGGCTGGCATTCCCTGCGGAATCGGTAGCGCTTACGGTTAGCGTGGTCGGATCCAGCTGCGCTGGACTCAGCGCAATGGAGAAGCTGCCGTCGATGGCGGCAGTACCGGTACCAATGACGTTATCACCGCTGTCTTTCACGGTAATGGTACTCCCTGCTTCGGCAGTACCGGTCAGCGGTGTCCCCTCCTGAGCCAGGGCCATATTGATCGGGTCGGTTGGCGCGGCAGTATCCACCGTCACGCTCAGCGGTGCTGAACTGCCTGAGATATTACCCGCCGGATCGCTGGAAGAGACGGTGAAGATGTGCTGGTCATCCGTCAGCGTTATGTCGGAAGTCCAGATCCAGGTGCCGTCCGTCTGGACCGTCACCGGGATTCCCAATGGCGTGCCGTCTACAGAAACGATCACCGTAGTTCCCGGTTCACCGGTGCCGGTGAGGGTCGGTGTTCCGTCACGAGTATAGAGTACGCTGTTGGTTAACTGGCTGTCTGAAACGGTACTAATCTGGGGTATTTCAGGCGCAACGGTATCAAGCGTCACGGAAACGACTGGGCTCGTCGCGCTGACGTTACCCGCGGCATCGACGCCCACAACGGTGATGTTCAGCAGGCCGTCCTGTTGTGGTGGCAGGACAAAGCTCCATTCTCCGTTAACGACATCGACACGTCCTACCTCAATGCCGTTGTTGTAAACGATGACCGTGTCGCCAGTCGTGCCGGTTCCTCCGACGGTTGGCGTCGCATCGGTGATTAAACCTCCATTCGGCTGGCCCCCGACGGCGTCAAATACCGGGACATCCGGTGCTACGGTATCCACGGTAATCGTAATCGCTGGCGACGGGTCAGAGACGTTGCCCGCCTCATCGGTGGCGGTGGCGGTGTAGACGTGGGTACCTTCCGCAATATTACTGTCAGGACGCCAGCTCCAGTTGCCGTTGCTATCTACCGTGACGGTGCCCACGACGGTCGGAGTGCCGTTGACGGTGTCAGTAATGTTAATAACGTCGTTCGCCGTACCGGTGCCGCTGAGTACCGGGCGCGGATCGTTGGTGGTTCCGCCATCGGGAACGGGGCCGGTTATCTGGCTGACGCTGTCGGTAATCACCGGTGCTGCTGGTGCTGTTGGCGCATCGGTATCAATGGTGATGGTGACCGGCTGCGATGGGGCGCTTTCGTTGCCCGTGCCGTCCATGTTGGTGACGGTCAGGGTAATGTCATAGGTGCCGTTAGGCAGCGGGGTGGCTGGCGTCCAGGTCCAGTTGCCGGTGCCGTCCACGAGCACATCATCAAGCTTAACGCCGCCGTTGTAGATCGTCACGGTATCGCCCGGATTGCCGGAACCGCTGAGGGTCGGCGTGGTGTCGCGGGTGGTTTCTCCCGGGTTCAGCGGCGTTTCTGTGCCGTCAGGATTGACCGTGATTGCCGGGATATCCGGCGTGGTTGGCGGAACGGTATCTACCGTCAGTTCAAACGGCGTTGAGATAGTGGTATTGCCCGCGGCATCCGTGGCATGCACCGTCAGCGTGTGCGGGCCGTCGGTAAGCGGGATAACGGGGGTAAAGCTCCAGCCGCCGCTGCCGTCGAGGGTCGCGGTGCCGAGCAGGGTGGTTCCGTCGTAGACGGTAATCACGGCATCTGCCGGCGCGGTGCCCTGCAGCAGCGGCTGGGTGTCGTCGGTGGTATCGCCGCTGGTAAGCGGCCCGTTAATGCCGCCGACGTCATCGGTTACGGTGGCGATGGTGGCCGCCGCTGGCGGCGTGGTATCGACGGTCAGGGTGAAGCCGACTGACGGTTGGCTGGTATTACCCGCCCCATCGGTGGTGACGGCGGTAAAGGTATAGGTGCCGTTAACAAGCGGTGTGGTTGGGGTATAGGTCCACGTGCCGCTGCTGTCGATCACAATTGTAGTGAGATCGACGCCGTCCTGGCGGATGGTGACGGTTGAGCCCGGCTCCGCGGTGCCGTTGAGCGTTGGCGTGGGGTCATTGGTGCTGTCGCCAGAGTTGAGCGCGCCGAGGCGTTCTGGCACGTCATCCACCACCTGGGTAATGACCGGCGCATCCGGGGCAACGCTGTCAATGATGATGCCCCAACTGTTGGAAACGTCGCTGGTATTGCCCGCCGCGTCAGTTGCGACGGCGGTCAGGGTATGGGGACCCTCGGCGATGGGGGTGTCCGGAGTAAAGCTCCACGCGCCGAGGCCATCGGCGACGGTGGTTCCAATATCAACCCCATCCACGCGGATGGTGACCGTGGCATTTGCTGCAGCGGTACCGCTGAGCGTCGGGGTTGAATCATTGGTGGTCTCATTGAGGTCGAGCGAGCCGGTTCGTCCGGGCACATCGTCAATGACCTGCGTAATCACCGGGGCGGCCGGAGCCGTCCCGTCGACGATAATGGTCCACGCGTTCGATTGTCCGCTCGGGTTACCGGCGGCATCTGTTGCGGTTGCCGTCAGCACGTACGTACCATCGGCCAGCGGTGAGGGCGGCGTAAAGCTCCAGAGCCCGGATGAGGGAACCTCCACCGTGCCGATAACGTCGCTGCCGTTGAAGATCGTGATGGTCGAACCGGGTTCGCCCGTGCCGTTCAGGGTCGGCGCCCGGTCGTTGGTCAGCCCATTCTGCTCCACGGGACCGGTTGTGTTCAGCACGTCGTCAATCACCGACACGATAACCGGGGCCTGCGGTGGGGTGATATCCGGCGCCGCTGCGGAGGTTGCTGGCCCCGTGTTGCCCGCAGCGTCGGTGGCGTCTGCGGTCAGGATTTCGCCGTTGAGCTTAGGCGGGGTCAGCGTCAGGCTAAAGTTGCCCTCGCTGTCGGCCACAGGGGTGCCAAGGATAGCGTCGCCTTCACGAATGGTTACCGTGCTGCCTGGCTCGGCGGTTCCGGTGATGGTGCCGCCATCATTCGACACGACGAGGTCGCCGGGGGCCAGCGGCGGTGTGGTGTCCACGGTGAAGATGATCGGCTCTGAGGCCGCACTCTGGTTTCCGGCTGCATCGGTTTCAACGACGGTTATTGCATGCGTCCCGTCCGGCAGAGGGCCGTCTGGCGTGACGCTCCATGTACCGTTCGGCAGTACCGTTGTGGTTCCAACCGCAACGCCGTTATCGTAGATAGTGATTGTGCCACCGGGTTCGCCCGTTCCTGCCAGGATCGGCTGTGACGCATCGGTAGGGGTGCCTGCGGTTATGGTCCCTCTGATCGCACCCGTGTCGTCGGTCAGCACAATCGCGGTTGGCGTGGTCGGAGGGGTAAGATCCACGGTGAGGGTAAATACCGGTGATGCCGGTCCGAGGTTGCCGGCGGCGTCGGTTGCCTGCACGGTAATCTGGTGGGTGCTTTCACTCAGGTCAGCTGACGGGGTAAATGTCCAGGTGCCGTTGCTGGCGACAACCGCCGTGCCAATCGCGACTCCGCCGTCATAGATGGTCACGGTGGAGCCCGCCTCTGCGGTGCCGCTGAGTTGCGGGCGTGGATCGTTGGTGCTGCCGCCGTTTGTGACCGATCCCGTTTGAGGATCAACATCGTCCGTCACGCTACCGATCGTCGGGGCATCGGGGGCGGTGAGATCCGGCGCTGTAATCGTGGTGCCCAGGCTGGTATTCCCGGCCGCATCCGTCGCGGTAGCGGTTACCTGTTCACCGTTGGTCAGTGGAGTGCCGAGAGACACAGTAAAGTTGCCGTCACTGCCGGTTTTCCCTGTGCCGATGACGTTACCGTTCGCGTCTTTCAGCGTGATGGTACTGCCGGGCTCGGCGGTACCGGTGACGCTTTTACCGTCTCCCGAGAACTGAAGGCTGGTTGGCGCATTTGGCGGTGTCGTATCCGGGTCGGACGGATCGACTGGTGTGTTGGGGTTAGGGCTGTTGTTATTCCCATCATCGTCATCCCCACCGCCACCACCGGTGCTTGCCGCCGCCGCGATGCCACCCGCGGCGACAATGCCACCCAGTACCCAGGGCCAGATGGCCGCGCCGCCTGCATCACTTCCGGATGCGGCAAGCAGGACGTCAGTGGAGGCAATAGATTCATAGGTGGCCGCCCCGGCGGGGTCCTGAATCCACCACAGCGCCCCCTCACTGTCCTGCAGTACCAGCTGGCTCGCCCCTTGCGCATCGGTGACGAAGAAATTTTTAACGGTAATCACCTCGCCGGAGTGTAGCGTGATCACCAGATCGTTACCGTTGCGGGCGAAGTCAGCGACATTGGCTCGCTCTACCTTAAGCTCAACGATAGAGGAATGGCTCAGCGTAACCTGAGTGCCTTCCGTGGTGGTTTCCACACCCGTAAGTTTCGATATAACAGAGATTTGGCTCATTTAGTGAGTACTCCAGCAGAGTTATCGTTAACGGCGAGCAAGATGAGCCATCTCTGTTAAGGGTAAAGCGCGCCCCCGGCGGAGTAACTGTTATTTAAAACAGCGCTCACCGTATTTATTTTCAGCGCGAACGATGCCCGCCAGAATGCAGAGTGGCAACATCAGAGCGAATCTATTTATTTGAGAAAAACTATCAACAATGTGATTTTGTCTTTTATATAACCTTGTATTTAATAGAGGAATTAATCCGGGACGGTATGAAAATGATATAGTCAGAAAAGTCTGGATATGCAAATTAAGCTTTAGTAAACATGGCGCAAGGATGTGAAGAGGGCATTGCTTTATAGATTTTGTTTATAATTTAAAGTTTGTAAGCCATTGATTATTTGCGATTAATTCATTTTTGATGAGTCGGTTTTTTGTGCGTTTTTGCCGCGGGAAAATAATTGGTAGGTGATAACTTTAATCGTATTCTGGCATTGATTGTTTATGGTTGCTTAATTGCGATTTAAGATAGGGTAATGTTTTTGATGTAAGATATATTATATTTATTCGCGTTTTAAAAATATTCTTTTACAGGGTTAAATTTTCTGCTAGCGGGCGATATTTAATAGAATGGTGAGGGGTAAAATACGCCTGACTTTATTTGAAGCAATAAAAAAGGCCGCGCAGGCGGCCTTTTTATCTGTGTGACGGTTACTCAGTGACTTTCTTTTCCAGCTCGCTGGCACCTTCTTTGGTTTTGTTCCAGCCTTTCTCAGCACCTTCTTTGGTGGCGTCCCAACCCTTCTCGGTGCCTTCTTTGGTTTTGTGCCAGACTTTCTGTGAGTCTTCGCTGACCTTGCTGCCAAAGCTTTCGCTTTTACCTTCTGCAGCATGTTTCTGTTTCAGCTTCAGCTCTTCACCTTTGTTCTGCTCTTCGTGCAGTTTTTGCTTCGCTTCGTTGGCGTTAGCGTTCGCCGCGGCGACGGTATCATCAGTTGCATGTGTGGTCGCAGCAAATACTGGAGAAGCCAGCAGAATGGCAGACAATGCGATAATTGTTTTTTTCATAATATCCTCATTTACGTTATCGGTTATGAGCGTGATTCAGCATGTCACAGACAAAGCGAAGCGGCTTTAGGAAAAAACTGTAAAAGGGTGGAGGCCATGACGGCGCTATTTCATGCGAAAGGCTAACCGAACGTGAGATATCCAATCTCAGCCAGTGCTGCCAGCGTCAGTTGAATAAAAAATACTATGGTGAAGGGTCTGTACATCGCTCTCTCCTTGTTTGCGCAAATTTCATCCGTGTTTTCCTGGTATGCTCCCGCCCGATGTTATTAGGGGCAACGTTATTATCTACAGGGCAGCGAAAATAATCATGGATGCCGCTCACAAGTTGTAAGACGGCATTTTATTAGTCACCGTGATTAAATATTTTCCAGGTCGATACCGCGCGTGTTGGGACCAAAAATACCAATGGTGAGCATAACAATCAGCATACTGATCACAATAAAGGCAATGACCGCCGTTGAGCCGCTATATTGCAGTATCAGACCGATAATTATACTGCTGAAGACGGTGGATAAACGGCTAAAGGAGTAACAAAAGCCGACCGCTCGCGCCCGGATACGGGTGGGGAAAATCTCTGACTGATAGGAGTGGTAGCTGTAAGTCAGCC
Organism: Enterobacter cloacae complex sp. IR5384; assembly: GCF_049237265.1. Lineage (NCBI taxonomy): Bacteria > Pseudomonadati > Pseudomonadota > Gammaproteobacteria > Enterobacterales > Enterobacteriaceae > Enterobacter > Enterobacter cloacae complex sp. IR5384. The sequence goes on from NZ_JBMKHJ010000032.1 coordinate 49,622, forward strand.
AGGCATTGGACCAGGTAATAAAAAAGCCGCAGGCAATGAGCAGCAGTGGGTTGCTCTGAAACGCAAACAGCGAACCAAAGATGACCGTGGTCAGACAGGACAACACGATTTGCCATTTATTTTCCATTCGATCGGCATAGCGGCTGCAGATAAGCGCGCCAAGAGGATAGGCCAGCGTGATGAAAAAGGCGTATAACAAACTGTGCGTGACGGATGTCCCGCTGCCGGACAGCAGGGCGGGCAGCCAGTTTCCGAAGCCAAAAAAGCCAATCGCCTGAAAGATATTCATCACCACCAGCATCGCAACCCGGCCACGGTAGCGCGGAGACCAGATATCTTTAAACCTGCCCTTGAGTGAAACCTGTTCGTTGTGCTGCCCGGCGCGGAGAGGGAAATCCGCCTGTTCGCCGCTGCCGCAGCGCTTCTCCATCTCCTGCATGACGGTTCTCACCTCATGAAAGCGCTTTTGCTGCAGCAGCCAGCGCGGAGATTCCGGCAGCCCCTTGCGTACCAGCCAGATAATGATGGACGCCAGCGCGCCAGCGATCACCACGAACCGCCATCCGCTCAGGCCAAACCACATCTGCGGTACCAGCCACCATGACATCAGCGCGACGGCAGGAACCGAGAGAAACTGAATGAAAAAGGCGAAAGCAAAGGCGCGGGTGCGAAGGTGAGCAGGTACCCACTCTGTCAGATAGGTATCAATGGTAACCAGTTCAACGCCGAGGCCGATGCCTACCATAAAACGAAAAAAGATCACCCATTCCGCCTGATGCTGAAACGCCATGACGAGGGAGAACAGCCCGTACCAGAGCAGGGCATACATAAAGGTTGCGCGTCGGCCAATGCGATCAGCATAGGGGCTGAGCAGGCTGGCACCGATAAAAAGCCCCAGAAAAGTTGCGGACGCAAACGCGGCCTGGTCGGCCATACCGAACACGCCCTGCTGGCCGGTGTGGAAGATGCCATCAGCAATGAGACCGGCGCTGATGTAGCCTGTCTGAAACAGATCGTAAAGCTCAAAAAAACCGCCAAGGGACAGCAAGGCGATGAATCGCCAAAGTCCGGCGGAAGCCGGTAAGGCATCGATCCTTGCCGCAAGATCGTCCTCGCGGATGGGGTTTTGTGCCCCCCACTGTGTACCTGAAACTATGCATTCACTCACGATTAACCCTCTCGTAACATTCACCCTGAGTCGTTATGCTAGAGGGAAATCAGCGGATTTAAATTTTTAATTCGTATTCAGAAGCAATAAATAAAGCATAAAAAACCAGATATTTTTCTTTTAGTGCGTGGATATTCACCCTCTGAGTTAACCCATTTTTCGAAGAAAATATATTCTTGTTACGCGGTGAAAAATAGCCGTGCGGCGCTACGGAGTTATTATCGAGCCGGGGCAGAACGACAATGCTGGAAAATTTTCACTTGACGATAGCAAGGACTTTTGCCACTAATTATCGGGTGATGTTTGCTGACCTGGTGCAGATTGTAGAATGGAAAAAATCGAGAATTTAATTCCGATGGTGGTTTTCGCGCGTGTCGTCGAAACCCTGAGCTTCACCGAGGCCGCACTCTCTTTGGGAATGTCGAAGTCATCAGTTAGCCGGGATATTTCAACGCTGGAAAAACGTATTGGTGCAATGCTGCTTAAGCGCACCACCCGGAAAATAGAGATTACGGAGCTGGGGCTGAGCTACTATCAGCACTGCTTCAAAATATTGAATGAACTGCGCGCCGCAGAACGCTTTATACGGGATTATTATGAGGAACCAGCGGGGACAATAAAAATACTTGCCCCGGTGACGTTCGGAAAAGAGTATGTTGTGCCAGCATTAAATGCGTACTTAGAACGAAATATTATGGCCAACGTCGATCTCGATTTATCGGATAAAGCGGTGGATATCAAAGAGAGCCAGTACGATCTCTCTATCATTGTGGCGCAGGACACGCCAACCCATGAGCACACCAAATTTTTATGCTCCATCCAGTGGGGGCTTTATGCCACCCCTGACTGTATCGCCCGGATGCGTCCTGTTCTGACGCCGGGCGATCTCCCGGCCCACAACTACATTCTGTTTCGCGGTGTGGCGCGTACGGTTTCGCTGCCGTTCAGAAAAGAGAAACAGAAGGTCAATATTGACGTTCATAGCCGCTTCAGAAGCAACAACAGCGTGGCGCTGATCAGCATGGCGCTTTCCGGCCTCGGCATTGCTTACTTGCCCAATTACATTGCGCGAGAAAGCCTCGCCACCGGGAAACTGGTCCGGCTTTTACCCGGCTGGCAGATGGATGAATATAAAGTGTGGCTACTGTCCAAAAATAAAAACACGATGACCTCAGGCATTAAACGCTTTAGCGACGAACTTCAGCAGCTGATCGCCGGGGCCGAGGTCAAAGCAGGCTACTGATATCCAGCTCGCCATGACGCAGGATCGAGACTTTGTCATCCAGCAAAGAGATATGCGTGGTGGCGGTACGGCTGGGGTTTTTGCAGTTGGACGGGACAACCAGATCGACACAGTCTCCCATGTCTTCCCGGGCGAGGGTAAAACTGACAAGATCGCCCTCATCCTGCGGATACCCTGCCGGGATCACCACCAGCGGCCTGCCTAAGCGGCTGATGATGGTTCGCATCTGACTGTTTTTCACGCAGACGACCGGGAGAATATCGCCTGCGCCGGGAAGAAAATCGGCGCGCTGTTTCTTTCGCAGGCTGATTTTAAGGGTGCCGGGCCAGCAGGCCCGGCTGAGCATTTCAATTTTGCTTCTTTGCCACGGGCTGACATCCACCCATTCCCATATGTCCGCCAGTTCGCAGAAGCAAAACGTCATCTCTCTGGTACAGGGCGATCTTTTTAACAGCGTCAGTTTTTCCACGGCATCCGGGCTGTAAGGATCGGCTGCCAGGGCAAAGTGGGTATCGGTAGGGATCAGGATGATCCCGCTATTACGCAATACGGTAATGGCCTTGTCTATAAATGACATGATTATCGATATCCCTGTGACGCGGTTAAACCCAAAAATTAATAGTAATCGCCGTGGCGATAGTCCCAGGTATTAAACTGGGCGGACATGAAATTAATAATTTTATTCACGTCGAGACCTTTGCGAATTAATACCGGGCAAGGGGTCACTTTTCTGGCACTACCCTGTTCAGGGACCAGTTTCCCTTCGCTGTCCACCATGGACACCATCACGCCTTGTTCATAGCGACTCTCCTGGGTTTCATCAGGCTGTATAGACTTAACGTACTCGTTGGCACAAATAATTAAGTCTGCACGCGATTCGATGCGTTCCCCAATGAATTCCACCATGCCGCGGTTGCCTTTTCCTGACGGATTCGCCGAGCTGGCAAAAGAGAATTTCTGATGATTTTCCCACAGATCTTTAGCAATCATTTCGCCGGGTTTGCCAAATTTAATCACGAAGCAGCTTGTTTTTCTGCCGTCCATCATCAGCTCTTTGAGGCCGTTATCGGGTAATCTGGCGATGGCATCTTCTCGCCACGGTAAAATACAGCCCAGTAATACGTCTGCATCCCAGTGGGCCTGATAAAATGCCTCGATTTCCGGGTTCATCTCCGCCAGCGATTTCAGCTGTTCCATACTGCCGCACAATACCACGCCGGGTTTATTACGGTTTCGCTGTTTGGCTTCGAATTTTCTCTCCAGCCCCTCTTTATCTGAGGTCATAATGATATAACCCACTTTCGTAGGGCAAACAATCATTCCGCCTTCAGCCGATAATACGTTAATCGCTTCCGGCTGAACCTGACCATTCCACGCGACTTTCTTATTCATCATTCAATTCTCCCTGCACCGCACTGGTGTCATAAATTTAGGGAAAGGATGTCGTGTAATAAGAGGCTTCGCAATCAGCAGAGAAATTTTCACCGCATTGTTTCAGTGTTGGAACAATATCGCGTTATTCCTGGGCAATATGCCGGGTTGGTTAATTCTGTTACCGGTTTTGCTTTCAATCGGTTACCAATAGAACAACCCACCGGTAAATACCGATTTTCAAACAGAGGTTAACGCTATGAAAGTATCTATTGCAGGTTTAAGTGACTACGCTTTTCTCTCCAAAGCGAACGAATATCATAATTTTGGGGGGAATGGCGATAATGTCTCGCCCGCCTTGTCCTGGGAAAATGTCCCGCAGGGAACCAAAAGTTTTGCCGTAACCGCGTACGATCCTGATGCGCCAACGGGCAGCGGTTTCTGGCACTGGGTGGCGTATAACATTCCTGCCAGCCTGACCGGGCTTGCGGCAGGCGCGGGAAACCCGGCGAACACACCCGACATCAAACACGCCAGCTCCGATTTTGGTGCGCCTGGCTACGGCGGTTGCTGCCCGCCAGAGGGGGATATTCCGCACCGCTATATCTTCACCCTGCACGCCCTGAGCTGCGATGACCTGGGCGTGACGCCGGATCTGCCAAACGCGGTGATACGTTTCCTCATCAACATGCATACCCTTGAGAAAGCCAGCGTCGTCACGCTGTATAAGCGTTAATGAGGCGTGTGTGATTAACCGAATCAGAGCGGTTTTCGCCCGGCATAGCCTGCTCAAATGGGGCGTGGCGGGTGGCGTGCTGGTGGCCATTGTTCTGCTGTTTTTTGCGGGAATGGGGGTCTCCAGCAAGGAGGCCTTTATCAATGGCCGAATATCCACGGTGCTCTCCCCGCTGCCGGGACAGCTGGTGCTGGCGAAGAACATCGCGCCGGGACAGGCGGTCCGGGCCCGGCAATCGCTGGGAAATGTGGTCACCACGCAGGCGAACGACCAGATCCCCGGCCTGGTGGCCCAGCGCAGCGCGCTGGAGATCCAGCTTGCTGAACTCGACAAGCAAATTTCGGGGATCGATCAACGACTGCAGGTTTATCAGCAGCAGCGGCAGCAGTACCTCGCCGAGAGCAGGATGCAGCAGCAGTTAGGTGAGAAACAATCGGCTGCCACGTTTGTGCAACTGAAGGAGGAGCTGAGCGCGATTACGGCGCAAACCGCCTTCTCCCGACAGCAGCTTCAGCGCTATGAAAATCTCTACCAGCAGCGTTTCATCAGCCGCATGGAGTATGAAGAGCGTAAGAACAACACCCGGGTGTTGCAGGCCAGCCAGGAGGCGAAAGCAGCCGAGCTCCGTCAGCGTTTACTGGACGTGAATGCCGCCAAATCCGGTCTTCAGCTGACAGGGCCAAGAACGCTGGATGCGCCACAGCAGAATCAGCGCGATATGTCGCTCACAATCGAGAATATGCAGCAGGAGAAGCTACAGCTGATTGCCCGCAAGCAGGCGACGACGCAAAGCATTCAGGAAGTCGCTGCGCTCCTTCACTCCCGTCAGCAGGCGGCGCTCAACAGCAGCACGGACGGCGTGATCTGGGACGTGACGGAGGAGAGTGGTGCGAGCGTTCAGAACGGCACCCCGATTGTGCGCATTCTGGATTGCCGCACTCGCTGGGTTGAGGCGTTTTTTGATGAGGCTGACGCCGGCAGTCTGCGCCCGGGGATGGCGGTAACGGTGCGTCTGACCACCGCATCCGCCACACGCTGGAAAGGAACGATAAGAACCCTCCGTGCAGGGAGTGGACGCGTGGCGGTCGGGGAGAGGGACGTACAGCCCCCGCCTGAAATCGCGCGCCGGCAGTTGCCCGTGAAAGTGCTGACTGCACATATCGATATCGACTGGAAAGACGTGCCGGATCCCGCCAGTTTCTGCCTCGCGGGCCGTAGCGTAACCGTCAACATTTAAACAGGAAAAGAGATGCAGCATATACACAATACGGTCGCCGCCCTGAAGCGCGGCGAGGTGGTTCTGGTCCCCACGGACACGAATTACGCCCTGGCGGCAGACCCGTGGAACATTGACGCCTGCCAGAAAATTTACGATCTCAAAAAACGCGAACGACAGAAACCGCTGACGCTTTTCGTCGCGGAACCGGCGCAGGCATGGGATTACATCGCCGTCGATAAGGTCCAGCATCGCGCTGCGCTCGACAAACTGATTGGTGCCATGCCCGGCGCGCTGAATGTGGTGGTTCCGGCATCGGACAATGTGCCGCAGAACCCCTATCTGAAGCCGGACTCCATCTCTCTGGTGTGCAATCATCAGAGCGTGTTGCGAGAGGTGATTGCGCTGTTTGGCCGCCCGCTGGGGATGAGTTCTGCCAATCTTTCCGGCGTGGAGTCTGACTGCCTGATCGACATTGATGCCGCCCGCCAGACGTTTGGCGACCGTGTGGGCTATATTCTGCCCGCAGCCCAGCGTCCGGTGACAACGGTCTCCAGCACCATCGTCTCGTTACTGGAGAAGGAGATTAAAATCCTTCGTGCGGGAGATATGGATATTATGGCGATGCTGGCGTCATGACGACGCGCCGGTTACATCCCGGGTCTGGCAACCATGGCCTGTTCCTGGCCTACCGTATTATTTCCCGTTGCTATTTCCATCTTCCCGTCTTGCTGCTCTATTTCTGGACAATAGACATGGGGATGTACCGGATTATTTTCCTGCTGGCGCTGTATGGATTGACCAGCACCTTCAGCAGCGGCATACCCGGCTGGCTGCTGCGCTTCTTGTCACCCAGACAGACGGTGATTGCAGGCGAACTGATGAAGGCGCTGGGAATGGCGCTGATGCTCTGGAGCACCCGGCAAAGTGAGGTCAGCCTCCCTCTGCTGGTGGTGTCGCAGCTGCTTGGCGGCGCGGGATTTACCATTGCGCTGACCACGGATGCGGCCCTGCTGCGCCAGCTCACCGCAGGCGACCAGCACCGGTTTATGCAGATCCAGACCACGTCGCAAAGCGGGATGTTTATTGCCACCCTGATCGCCGGATCGCTGGGGAGTATTCTGTTTGACTACAACCCCCAGTGGCCGTTTATCGCCGCCATTGTGGTGAGCGTTATCTCCGCCGGGTGCGTGGCGTTGATTCGCGTGCAGGAGGCAGAGCCCGAACCTGCCCGGCCTGTTGAGCGGGTCTCTTTTTCGCCCAGAGGGGACCAGCTCTTCTGGATGCTGTTCTATTCCATTTCACGCGCTTTTACGCTGGCGCCGTTCATCGGCTTTATCCCGTTCTACTTTATTATGATGAATGTCGACCCGCTGCTTTTCGGTGCCGTGCTGAGCTGCTTTACGCTCTCGTCCTGGGGAGCGATCAAAATAGCCGGGCCGTTTATCGCACGGTTTGGGGTAACGGCGTTACTGGCGACGACAAGCCTTTTTATGACGGCGGCGCTGGGGCTTTTTGCCAGCAATGAATGGCTTGCAGCGAGAGGCATGGACTATTTTGTCTCCGGGCTGCTGGCGCTGGTGCTGCTGGGGTTTGGCTCCGGGACGATCCGGCCCGTCACGCTTGCTAACCTCGATCTCTCTGCCAATACCCCGGATGAACGTATGCGCGTGTTCGGGCGCATGGAGCGTGATTTCGGGCTGGCCAATGCCTTTTTACTGGCCGTTGGGGCGTGGCTGCTGGTGAGCCGGGACTTTTCCACGCTGATGCTGATCTTCTGCCTGATCTATATTCTGGTGGTATGCATATCTGCACTGCTTTACTTAAAGAATTTGCGCAGCTGGGAGCACAGTTCCACCTGAGGAACAATTCATACGCAAAATGAAACTAATCTGACGAATAACGGATTCCCGTTGAAAGCCCCTCCTCTGTACGGTGTAATTTCCCCATCAGATAAAGAGGAGAGAAAAATGAATATTCACGAAACTGATGATTATGCGTCGGTAAATATAAAGCCGGGGATGACGTTAACCGAAAAAATAATCGCCAGAGCCAGCAAGAGATCGCATGTTTCACCGGGTGAAGTGCTTTTCGTGAATGTTGATGTATTAATGTCCCACGATCCCTGCACGCCTGGCGTCGCCAGCGTATTTAAAAAAGAATTTGGTGAAGAGGCAAAAGTCTGGAATTCGGATCGCTTTATTATGATCCCTGACCACTTTGTTTATTCCGCCGACCCACAGGCGAATCAAAATATTCGGGTAATGCGGGAATTCGCAAAAGCACAAAATATTACCCATTTTTATGATGTGGGCACCCCGGACTATAAAGGCGTGTGTCATATTGGCCTGGCGGAAGGGGGACACACCCGGCCGGGAGAGGTGTTGTTGGGGACCGATTCTCACACCGTGACCGCCGGGGCCTTTGGCACCTTCGCCATTGGCGTGGGGATCACCGACGGGGCGTACGCCCTGGGTACGGGGGAGATCCCATTGATGGTTCCCGCCACCATAAAAGTGAATTACTACGGTAAAAAAGCGAAAAGCGTTCAGGCGAAAGATTTAATTCTGGTGTTAATGAAAGAGCTGGGCGTGGAAGGGGCGACCTATAATGCCATCGAATTTACCGGCAACGTCATCGATGAATTATCGGTCGAAGAGCGAATGACGATGTGCAATATGGTTGTGGAGTGCGGGGCTAAAAACGGCATTATGGTGCCAAACCAGGCCACGCTGGATTACCTGACGACCAGAACCACCGTCCCGTATTCCGTGGTGGTGCCTGATGAAAACGCGCATTACGTCCGCACGATTGATATTGACGTCTCGGCATTAACCAGCGTGATTGCGCGGCCACACTCCCCGGATAATGTGGTGGCAGTGGCACAGCTGGAAAATATTGCCATTTCGCAAGCCTATATTGGCTCCTGCACGGGCGGTAAAACGGATGATTTTATCGCTGCTGCGGAAATACTGTGGCAGCGCAAGGTGGCCATCCCAACCTACGCCGTTCCTGCGACCAAAGAGGTTTTTCATAATCTGATCACCACCCAGGTGAAGGGCCGATCCGTGTATGAAATTCTGACCCGGGCTGGCGTTAAATTATCTTCTGAACCCGGCTGCGCGGCTTGCTGTGGCGGGCCAGCGGACACCTTTGGGAGAGTCAGGGATCCGATAAGCGTGATTTCCACCACCAACCGTAATTTTGTGGGGCGGATGGGAAATAAAGGCGCGATGATTTATCTGGCCTCTCCTTATGCAGTGGCTGCTGCGGCAGTGACCGGTTTTATTACTAATCCAGAACGGTACTTAACTAATGACTATTAATAACGTAATGCGCGGTACAGTTTATGTGTTAGGCGACAATATCGATACCGACCAGATATTAACGGCGGAATATTTGAAAATTAACCCGGCCTCTGCCGAGGGGCGTGAAGAGCTGGCATCGCTCGCCATGTGCGGACTGCCGGAAGGGGCGCTGCCGTTTATCAATCCGCAGACGCAGCGAGCAGGGTATGACTTTATTGTGGCCGGGAAAAATTTCGGCTGTGGCTCATCGCGCGAGCATGCGGTGGTGGCTCTGGGGGCATCCGGCGTGAAGGCCGTCGTCGCCCAGTCGTTCGCCCGCATATTTTTCCGTAACTGTGTATCCACGGGGCAAATCATGCCCGTCACACTGAATGAAGGCTGTGATATCCGTGCGCTGAAAACGGGGGATACCATTGAAATCGATTTAGACGCTCATCAGATTGGTACTGCTGATGGGATTCTGAAAACCGCTCCGGTAGGGGAACTTGCGAACATTGTCGCCGCCGGTGGCTTGTTCGCTTACGCAAGGCAAACAGGAAAGATTTAATCCAATACAACCATAAGACTCAAAACAAGACGCCTTACTTTCTCAGGGTGCAGCGTCTGTTTTGAGCGTACATAAGGCAATCAAACTATGATCACCCAGCTAGAGTTTAACGATCTTCAAAAAGATGAGCTATCAAAACTTATCAGCCGTGTCACCATCAGCCCTTATACAGACTACAAACTCTTCAAGCAGTCCATCACCGAACTCATTGAAAATGGTCTGGTGCCCACTTTTTTTGTTCAGGCCTGTGAGCGCGTCAGGCAAGAGCGCAAGGATCAAGGCATTAACGCGCATTTATTAAAAAACGTACCACTCGACACCATCATTCCAGAATTTGATCAGTCCAATCCCGTTAACGATAAGTACGCCAAAAAGCTCACCTTTGTAGGAGAGGCCCTGCTGGAGCTGTTCGCTCAGCTCACCGACTCCCCGTTACTGGCCTACCGTACGCGCAACAACGGTGATTTTTTCCATGATGTTTATGCCGACAAAAAATACAGCAACACACAAACGCAAAAAACGGACGGCGAACTTTATTACCACAACGATCGCACCGCTCACCCGGTACGTGCTGATTTTCTCAGTTTATTAGGCATGCGTTGCAGCGAAGAAAACCTGATTTTTACCGGCTACCTGGACGGTAAAGCGATTCTGGATAATTTGAAAGCTGAATCCCAGGAGTGGTTACGAAAGCCACTTTTTATTACCCCTTTTGATGAATACTCTCGCGACTCGAACGCCAGCCAGATTGATTCTGAGCTGCATCCGATCCTGGAGAATATTCATACTTTCCGTTACTACGACACACGCACAACCTATTCTCCGGATGCGCCAGCAGAGGCGATCAAAGCATTAATTGACCTTAAGGTGGCCATCACCAAAGCGGCAAAAGGCCGCGTTGCTATTAACAAAGGCGACCTGTTCTCCTTCGCCAATCAGGACTCTTTACACAACCGGGAAATCATCCAGGTGAGAGATCCCTACTCTGCGGAAAAACGCTGGCTGCTGAAAACCTACAGCTTCCGTAATCCCGAAGTGATGAATATGTATCACAACTACTTCGATGCCGATCTGCCGGGGTTTGTGGTCGCCGAGTAAGGGTGACCTTGCTGGTATAAAAAAGCCCGCATGCCTGAGGTGTGCGGGTTTTTTGTTTGTGCGAGAAGACCTGTGCTATTAACGTTCTTTGGTCATCATCTCGCTTTATAACTTATTACATGCCTTTATCAAGCTCAGCGGATAGCCTGTTAAGTTCCTTGCTGATGTGTTTGCGCCGTTGTTTTAACAGTACCCGGGCCGGAATGATGCGTTCGATAATTGTCGGCTTTCTGTTCAAATACGCTGTCACAAGCCGTTTGATGTCTTCTTCTGACCAACCGTCCATCACCGGCGTTGGGTTGTAAAGCAGGTTAGCCTGTAGAGCAGGGGCGACTTCCTCATCCACAATTCTGAAGATCTCTTCCCGGTTTAATCCGGATTTTTTCAGCACCTCTGCCATCCATTGATAGTCATACTCCTGGAGTTCGCGCCCGGTAAAAAGTTCTGATAAGGCGTGCCAGACGGGGACGCGGGCGATCAGCTGGGTTTCAGTCAAATGCATTTTAATTTCTCCCTTGCGGTGAAACATACAGGGTTCCGAACAGGAGGTCTGTTCCAATCGACGCAAGAATTCCGCCCACTAATGCCGCAACACCAATACAAACGGGTGCAGTTGCTGCGCACACACCCGTGGCTACCACTGCTTGCACAAACTCAGCAGACATTTTCAGAATATCGCGCAAATACTGCTGTCTGACACGCGAGTCCTGTATACAATGTGCTGCAAAATTTGACGCCTTTCCTTGCAGCGAAGCAAGAGCAGCAGAAAAGGCTCTCTGATCATTCTGCATTGCTCCAGCAACGGCGGGGTATGTGAATCCTATTCAGCACCTCATCATGACGAACAACGCGGTAGAGATAATATCTCTGGCTAATTTTCTCCTTATATAAACACTATACAATTTTTTGAATGCAACATTCATTAGTCATCCCTGTAATTACAGAAATGTTTTTATGTTTTTTATATTGAACGCATGAAAATAGTTTTAATGTAACGCCTCATCGTATTTGATGACAGGGCCGACATAGGCTATTAAAGGTGAAAAAATTAGCCCATAAACTTTATAAAATGGGAAAACCTATAATACCGATGAACAAGAGTTTGCTCGCCAGGCAGAAAGGAGAGTTAATCTTCGTTGCGTAAAAATTTCACCGCCTTCCATGAAACAGACGGCGGGGCCATTCCCAATATAAAAAGAGATAAAACGATAATTATTGCGAAATAAATCCAACCATTACCATAATCATTAGTGATAGTTGCATAGGTAGCAAAAAACAGTAAACCAATGACAATGATCCAGAACGTGTAGAAGCGTCGTTTTAGCTCAACTAAAAGTGAATGCACAGTCCGATCTTTACGTTTCGGATCTTCAAGTACGGCACGCAAAGCCGTAATGTTTTTATCAGTAAACCCGTATGAACGAAGTTTCGTTTCCTGTTGCGCGTCTATCACCCTTCACTCCTGAACGTTGAATGCTCCTGCTTAAATTATATAAAACAATAACAGTTATGGTGACCTGCTCCCCGTTGATTAGTACACCCCGATGACCTGCTCCCCGTTGATTAGTACACCCCGATGTTAGTAATGTCTTCATAAGCCACATGAGGACATCCCCATGAAGAAGCGTTTTTCCGACGAACAGATCATCA
>NZ_JBMKHJ010000033.1:0-57938 GCF_049237265.1 Enterobacter cloacae complex sp. IR5384
GTGGGGGTGATCGACCTGAAGAAAAAGTCGATCACCATGGGTAAAGGATGTTAAAAAGTGTTCACCATGTCCCCGAACACCTGTCAACCATGTCCCCGGACTGTACATCCCCAGAGGGGCGAGGGGGGCCATGTTCCCTCTCCCCTTAGGGGAGAGGGTTAGGGTGAGGGGAAATAATCACATAAATTCAACAATATCATCATCGTCCGGCTTACCGCCGCTGAGCGCTTCATCAAAGTAGTGCTTCGGTACGGTATAGCGCAGATGGTCGAGCGCAAACTGCATGCTGCGATCGTCAATCGCGTGGCCGAGATCGTCAACGATATCCAGCGTCACATCCCCGCCTTCCCGGATCAGGGCTTCCTGGGCAGCTACGGCATGCGAAAGCTCAATCACCCGGTCTTCGCCACCGTGGATTAGGTGGATCGTTGTCTGCGTGGTCGCGCTCGTCGGTAGCGTCGCGAAACGGCCGTTAAAGGCAATCACGCGCGAAGCCAGACCCGGCTCTGCTTTCACGCTCTCCAGCGACATAATTGACCCCTGTGAAAAGCCAATCAGCGCGGTCGCGTCGGCACCAACGCCGCTCTGCTGCTGCCAGTAACGCACGGTTTCGATAAAGACAGGCATAATGGCATCAATGCGCGCCTGACGGTTCTCTTCCGTCACGCCCTGAACGGAGAACCACTGCCGTCCGTCAGGGCCACACGGCTCCACGCCGCCGATACTGACAATCAGCGCCTCAGGAAAAACAGGTGCAAACCAGCGACCAATCTCTCCCATATTGACGGCGTTATCGCCAACGCCATGAAACAGCAACAGTAACTGTTTAGCCGGTTTGTCGGGGCTTTGAACAACAAAATGATCGTGTTTCATGGCGGTCTCCTTAATTGATGACCTGGATTCTACGCCTTGCGGGGGGAATGACCATGCCACTTTACTGAAGAAGTCATTGAAAAAATTGCCATTGCAAAATGTCGCTTTTGAGCTGCTGACTGCGCGCTTTATCAAGACATTCAAGGGCCTGCGCCGTTTCAGCGCGTAATCTTGCCAGCACCGCTTTTCGCCCGGTGAGCGACAGTTCAGCACTGAGCGCAGCGTCCTCTCTTCGTGCCTCAATTTTACCGCGCAGGGCCGGAAGCGGCAGATCCACGGCGAGCAGCAAACGCGTCAATGCGGCAACGGACGTAGCAAAGGGCCGGTGTGCAAAGGCAAAGCCTGCCAGCTCCAGCCAGTCGTCACTATTAAGGGTAGCTTCCCACTCATCTGCCACCGGGATCTTTTCGCCATTCCACAATGATAAGACACGCGCATCGCGATGCAGGCGCAGCCGGGCCTGTTCACACAGACGATGCCCCGCCTCACTTTGCGGCAATAATGCCATTGCGGTATAGCAGCCGCTGCTGGCTTCGCGGTGGCTGCCTATCCGTACCAGCTCAAAGCCGCACTGCTGCCAGAAATGCCACAGCGCGTTGGTAAAGCCAAAGCTCACCGAGAGATAATCCTCCCCGCAGGCCTCGCGGATGAGCGCCCGGCCGATCCCTTCCCGTTGCCGGTGAGGGTGAACAGCGATGCGCGTGATCCGTCGACCTTTCAGCGTTGCTGCCAGAGGCGTGCCGCCATGCGCGGCCAGAGACTGCGCGACAAGGTTGCCGCGAGGTCGACGAAAACCCGCCCATACTGCGCGACTTAGCGCCGGGCTTAACCCGCCTTCGTCTACCAGCCACAGCGCGCCCGCGATGACCGGGTCCGTTTGCGCGACGGCAACGTGCTGACCGGGGGCGTCCATCATACGGCGCAGATCCAGCGGCGAGGTACGGTAATGGGCCGCACAAAGCAGCTCGTAGACACTCGCGGCGAGTGCAGGCGTGTGCTCCCATGCGTCGGGGGCCAGAGAGGTCAGTTGCACCTCTCCTTTCGGCTGCTGGTCGATGAGCGTGTCGTCAAACAGCAGCGCGCTGGCGACCACCCGCTCAAGCGGACATCCCGCAGCCCAGCGAACGGGGGTGGATAAGGTATAACGCTGCAGGGTGCTGAACTGCGCGCAGAATTTAAGCAAAAACCCTCTTCCGGTTCCTTCATACCCTTGTACCGTCGTGGTTAACAGTACCCGTGGAAAGCGCGCAACCAGCTTCTCCAGCACAGGGCCGGGTATGGCCGCCGCCTCATCGACAATCAGCCAGTCGGCATGGTGTGAGAAGGCCAGCAGCGCATCCGGTGCCATAAAGTGAAAATGTTCACCCGCAAACCGTGCGATGACCTCCGTTGCTCCCTTTGCCGGTGCGGTGACAACTGCTCTGCCCTCAATGCTGTTCAGCAGCATGCCGGCAAGCGCCGACTTTCCCCGCCCGCGCGGGGCGGTAACGGCCGCAACGCCTTTCGGCATTGCACGAAGTGCCTGCAGGATCTCCGCCTGCTCGCGCTGGGGTGCACCGTTAGCGGGTTGCCAGTCAGGGGCATCAGGAAATGGAGGAAGGGTTAACGGCTGGTTTTGCTGCCAGACGATTGCATCGGGGTCGCGGGTAATCGTCTGACAAAAGTGGCGAATGAAATTCGGCGTGGGTATGGGTTCCGCGCTGTCGCTCCAGCGCAGGGAATCACTGTCGGGCGTGTCAGCCCACACCGCAAGCGGGGGGGCCAACAGTACCAGCAGGCTCCCGGCACGCAGCGTTCCGCTCAGGGCGGCAAAGGCTGAGACATCAAACCCGACGCGGGCATCAAAAACAGCATGCCGGAACTCGCGCCCCAGCAGCCCGCTTATCTCCCGGGAAGGGTTTTCATCCAGCCACACCCAATCCCCGGAAAGCGTATCACGCAGCGCCCCGGCCTGCGCCAGGGACCACTGCGCATCACCGCTGAGCACCACCAGCCGACGCTGGCCGGTGCGCTCAAGCTGGCTAATCAGTTGGTCAAACGCCACCATTACATGGCTTTACCGAAGGTATTGCACTGCGCCGGGTCACCGCTGTCAAAACCGCGTTTAAACCAGGTGTAACGTTGTTCTGACGTCCCGTGAGTGAAGCTGTCCGGCACAACCCGGCCCTGGCTCTGCTGCTGGAGACGGTCGTCACCAATGGCTTCTGCGGCATTTAACGCCTCTTCCAGGTCGCCAGATTCCAGCACGCCCTGCTTCTGCATGCTGTTACCCCAGACGCCCGCGAAGCAGTCCGCCTGCAGCTCCATACGCACGGAAAGGCGATTGACCTCCGCCTGCGAGGCGTTTTGCTGAAGCTGACGAACCTTAGGCTCAATGCCCAGCAATTTTTGCACGTGATGCCCCACTTCATGCGCAATCACGTAGCCCTGAGCAAAATCACCGTCGGCACCGAGTTTGCGTTTCATGTCATCATAAAAAGAGAGATCGATATAGACGGTGCTGTCTGCCGGACAGTAGAACGGCCCCATCACCGACTGTCCGGTGCCGCAGCCGGTGCGGGTCGCACCACGGTACATCACCAGCTTCGGCTGTTGGTAGCTGCGCCCCATTTTCTCAAACTGCTGGCTCCACGTGTCTTCAGTGGTCGCGAGAATAACGGAGGTAAATTTGGCCGCTTCATCTTCATTTGGGTTGATGGAGCGCTGAGATTGCTGCTGTTGCTGCAGCGGCTGACCGGTCATTAACCCGGTGAGATCGACCCCGTAGTAACCCGCAACCAGCACCACAATCAGCAGAATGATTCCGCCTTTTCCGCTGGGTAAACGGAAGCCGGGGCCACCCATGGAAGGGCCGCCACCGCTATCACCACGTCTGTCTTCTACATTGTCACTTTCACGACGCCCTTGCCAGCGCATAACTACCTCGAACTATTCCATTAATAATAGCTATGATCGTAGGCGGTTAACGGCAAGATTACCATAGGAAACAAAGGTAAGACGCCAAAGGATATGAACATCCTTTGGCGATGAGGGAGTTAGTCGAGCTTAACGCCTAAACGGTGAGCCACTGCTTCGTACGCTTCAATCAGGCCACCCAGGCTCTGACGGAAACGGTCTTTATCCATTTTATCCAGCGTTTCTTTGTCCCACAGACGGCTGCCGTCCGGTGAGAACTCGTCGCCGAGTACCACTTCGCCTTTGAACAGACCGAACTCCAGCTTGAAGTCGACGAGGATCAGGCCAGCATCATCAAACAGTTTTTTCAGCACGTCGTTGGCTTTGTAGGTCAGCTCTTTCATGCGCGCCAGGTTCTCTTTATTCACCCAGCCGAAGGTTTCACAGTAGGAGTCATTGACCATCGGATCGTGCATGGCGTCGTTTTTCAGGAACAGATCGAACAGCGGTGGATTCAGCTCGATGCCTTCCTCAATGCCCAGACGCTTCACCAGGGAGCCCGCGGCACGGTTACGAATGACGCACTCAACCGGAACCATATCCAGTTTTTTCACCAGACATTCCGTATCGGACAGCAACGCTTCCATCTGAGTCGGGATACCCGCTTCAGCCAGTTTGGTCATAATGAAGTGGTTGAACTTGTTGTTCACCATGCCTTTACGATCGAACTGCTCAATGCGTGCGCCATCCCCTGCTGACGTATCATTGCGGAACTCGAGCACCAACAGATCCGGGTTTTCCGTGCTGTATACGGTCTTCGCTTTGCCACGATACAACTCAGCTTGCTTCTGCATCTTGATTACTCCTGGTGTGATGATTTGTGTTCAAAACTGGGCATATTATGCCACGCACACGTTTGCGTAGCACGAAAATAAAAAGGGCTGGATTCACCAGCCCTCGTATTTATTTGCTGAATGCAGCCTGGAAGACCGCGACCAGCGCATCGTTCTGCGACTGGGTTAGCGTGTGGCCTTTCGGATCGATAAACTGCAGGCTACTGCGGTTATCAAGGTCGCCTACCTGAATCTTGTAGTCGCCGGAAGCGAGCTGTGGATCGCGTGCGCCCAGCTCCTGCCATGCGCTGTCGGACAGCGGCTTATACGTTGCGGTTATGCTACCGGTTGAACGCGTGCTGTCGGTCACCTTCATGCCCACTTTCTCCAGCGTCGCTGGCAGGCGCTGCCAGGTCTGGTTGAATGGCGCACGAACAACCAGCATTGGCAGGCCGGTATCATCCGCGCCGCTCTGGACATCAAACGTCATGCCGTTGCGGTTCTGTGAGGCGTTAGCCGCGTCTGTGGCGTTCTTATCCAGACCCGCTGCAATCACGTTCAGCATTTCAGTGCTGTAACGCTGCATAGAGGCAGCATCCGCCACCGGTTTACCCGCCTGCTCCAGGTTCAACAGCTTAACGGTAACCGCCTGCTGATAGCCCTGCGGTTTAACGGAGACTTGATAACGACCACGGTACTGCTGGTCTTCATCCAGACGGTTCCACTCGATCCAGTCGGTGGTTAACGTCTGGCTGGCGTCATCACGCTTGTCAATCGTGTAGTTCTTCGACTGAATGACGCTCACCACCTGTGGCCACAGCGTGCTGCCACGTGCGCTTTCCACCATCAGAGACGCGGTATCACCGGTAAACTGGGTGCGCGCCCCGCTCACCAGCGCCAGAGGCTGTGCTGGTGGACGAATATCAAGCGCTTTGCCCACCGGGCCGCTGCCGTTGGTCACGGGGATATTATAATCGCCGTTCTGAATCGGCAGGATCATGCCAGCCGGTGCATGAAGTTCAGCAAGCGGGGTCGCATCCAGATAGGATTCATCACCGCTCACCTGGCGCTTGTAGCGCGAGTCTGAACTACAGGCAGCGAGCAGCATAACAAGCGAAACACTCGCAACCTTCGCCAGGCGCGACTTCTGTACTGAATAAGCCATCAAATCTCCCTAAACTTTACAGCAAACCGGCATGCTTCAGCGCTGCAGTGACGATTTCACGACCGTGGTCGGTAATCGGTGTCATTGGCAGACGCAGCGTATCGGTTGCTACAAGTCCCAACTCCTTACATGCCCATTTCACCGGGATCGGATTGGGTTCGACAAATAATTTATTGTGCAACGGCATCAGACGTTTATTAATGAGACGGGCTTCATCAAAGTGACCTGCCGCCGCCAGCTTGCACATTTCCGCCATATCGCGGGCCGCAACGTTCGACGTTACGGAGATCACGCCATGACCACCGAGCTGCATGAAGTCCAGCGCGGTCGCATCGTCACCGCTCAACAGGATAAAGTCGTCTGAAACCAGCTCTTTGATCTGATGAACGCGGCTTAAGTTCCCTGTCGCCTCTTTAATCCCGATAATATTTTTTACTTTCGAGAGACGACCAACGGTTTCCGGCAGCATATCGCAGCCAGTACGGGACGGCACATTATACAGAATTTGTGGCAAGTCAGTATGTTCAGCGATGGCTTTGAAATGCTGGAACAAACCTTCCTGAGTAGGACGGTTGTAGTAAGGGGTGACCGTCAGACAGCCAACAACGCCGCTGTCGTTAAAACGTTGGGTCAGGCTGATCGCTTCTGCGGTTGCATTCGCGCCCGTTCCCGCGATGACCGGAATACGTCCGTCAGCCAGTTCGAGGGTCAACATCACCACATCGCCGTGCTCTTCGTGGCTCAGCGTTGCAGATTCACCGGTAGTCCCTACCGAAACGATCGCCGAGGTTCCATTGGCGACATGGTAATCAATCAGCTTCTTCATGCTTGACCGGCAGACATTACCTTTTTCATCCATCGGTGTTACAAGCGCGACAATACTTCCCGTGAACATGAGCCATCCTCTGTGCGAACAAGAGCCTCAATGGTACGTTTGGAACTGTAATAAAAGCAAGCGACCTGAGGCCCTCAGGCGGTTGTATGCATGTTTTTTTTATGCTTTCCTTAGGAAGACTTAACCAAGCAAAGGAAGAACAGGTTTGACAACCTCATCACAACATTACCTGGTTATCACTGCGCTGGGTGCTGACAGGCCGGGTATCGTGAACACCATTACCCGCCACGTGAGCAGCTGCGGCTGTAATATCGAGGACAGCCGTCTGGCGATGCTGGGCGAAGAGTTCACGTTTATTATGCTGCTGTCCGGGACATGGAACGCCATCACGCTTATCGAATCTACCCTGCCGCTGAAAGGCGCGGAGCTGGATTTGCTGATCGTGATGAAACGCACCAATGCGCGTCCGCGTCCGGCCATGCCTGCCACCGTCTGGGTACAGGTTGAAGTTCCTGATTCCCCTCATCTGATTGAGCGTTTTACCGCGCTGTTTGACAGCCATCAGATGAACATTGCCGAGCTGGTTTCCCGCACACAACCGGCTGATGAGAGTGCCGTTCCTACCCTCTTTATTCAAATCACCGCCCACAGTCCTGCATCACAGGATGCGTCAAATATCGAGCAAGCGTTCAAAGCCCTCTGTACAGAATTACACGCGCAAGGCAGTATAAGCGTCGTAAATTATTCGCAGCATGAACAGGATGGAGTTGAGTAATGAACCCACTGAAAGCCGGTGACATCGCACCGAAATTTAGCTTACCGGATCAGGATGGTGAGCAAGTAAATTTGACCGACTTCCAGGGACAGCGTGTTCTGGTCTATTTCTACCCGAAAGCCATGACCCCGGGCTGCACCGTGCAGGCCTGCGGCTTACGCGACAACATGGACGAGTTGAAAAAAGCCGGCGTGGAAGTGCTGGGCATCAGCACCGATAAGCCAGAAAAGCTGTCACGATTTGCTGAAAAAGAGCTGCTGAACTTCACGCTGCTTTCCGACGAAGATCATCAGGTCTGTGAGCAGTTCGGCGTCTGGGGCGAGAAGACGTTTATGGGCAAAACCTATGACGGCATTCACCGCATCAGCTTCCTGATTGACGCTGACGGTAAAGTGGAACATGTCTTTGACGACTTCAAAACCAGCAACCACCACGACGTGGTGCTGAACTGGCTGAAACAAAGTGCCTGAAAGTGAGTGTCGGGTGGCGGCTTCGCCTTACCCGACCTACAAGATAAATGCAAAACGGCAACCTGGTTGCCGTTTTTAGTGTTTTCCCCCTCTCCCCCGTGAGAGAAGGGCATCAGGCCGCACAAAAACTACTTCTCTTCCACCGCTGGCACATCCGGCCATGCATGGACGACGGCTTTAATCAGCGTCGCCAGCGGAATAGCAAAGAACACGCCCCAGAATCCCCACAGCCCGCCGAAAATCACCACCGATAAGATAATCACCAGCGGATGCAGATTCACCGCTTCTGAGAACAGCACCGGCACCAGCAGATTGCCATCCAGGGCCTGAATAATCAGGTACACCGCGAAGCAACTCCAGAACTCGGTGCCCAGGCCAAACTGGAACAGCGCGACCCCAACAACCGGAATGGTGACCACAAAAGCGCCAATATACGGAATAAGGACCGACAGCCCCACCAGCACCGCCAGCAGCAGCGAGTAGTTAAGCCCGAAGATCAGGAAGCCAATCCACGTCGCGACCCCAACCACAATCATCTCCAGCACCTTGCCGCGAATGTAGTTGGTGATCTGCTGGTTCATCTCTTCCCACACCTGCCCGGCCAGCCCGCGATTACGCGGCAGAATACGCCGCACGGCGTTGAGCATCTGATCTTTGTCCTTCACCAGGAAGAACACCATCAACGGTACCAGCACCAGGTAGACGGCGAGCGTAAGGAGCCCAACCAGCGACGCCAGGGAGTATTTCACCACCGAATCGCCCATGGTCATGATGCGGGCGCGCATGTTTTCGGCCATCGCATCGATGATCCCCGCGTCCATCAGCGCCGGATAACGACGCGGCAGCGTGGCGGCAAAATCAGAAAGCTTATTTAACATGCCGGGCATATCGCGGATCAGGTTGATCCCCTGCTGCCAGGCGACGGGCATGACCACAAACGCCATCAACAGCAGAATGCCAACAAACAGCACCAGCACGATGCTGGTCGCCCAGCGTCGGGAGCAGCCGATATTCTCCAGCCGCGCGGTTGGCCACTCCAGCAGATAGGCCAGCACAATCGCCACCAGCAGTGGTGCCAGAAGGCCGCTGAAGAAGAACAGAATACCGAACCCGGCAACCAGAATAACCAGCAAAGCAATGGCTTCCGGGTCGCTAAACCGGCGCCGGTACCACTGCATTAACATTTCGAGCATACAACCCTTCCCTGAATCGAATGACGGGAGTCAGAAGGTGAATTGTATCTAACTGTCACAAAAAAGACTTTCGCTTTTTGTATCGCTGTCACAATCCGCAAAAGCCTGATGAATGGGATTTTCTTCATGCCACAACACGGCTACACTCGCAGGGCAGTGGAGATGAACGATATGCGGGTTCATCGGTCAAATTAGCACATCCAAAATACAGGACAGTGGTTATGTTCAGGCAGTTGAAAAAAACAGTGGTTGCGACACTGATTGCCGCCGTAACGGTCGGTCAGGTGTTGCCAGCTTTTGCTGATTCGTCCGATTCATTGCCGGACATGGGCACCACAGCAGGAAGCACGCTCTCCATTGGTCAGGAGATGCAGATGGGTGATTACTATGTTCGCCAGCTGCGCGGCAGTGCTCCGCTGATCAATGACCCATTGCTGGTGCAGTACATTAATGGTCTGGGGATGCGCCTGGTCGCGCACGCCAACTCGGTAAAAACCCCCTTCCACTTCTATTTAATTAATAACGACGAAATCAACGCCTTCGCCTTCTTTGGCGGTAACGTGGTGCTGCATTCGGCGTTATTCCGTTATTCCGATAACGAAAGCCAGCTGGCGTCGGTCATGGCGCACGAAATTTCCCACGTGACCCAGCGCCATCTGGCCCGTGCGATGGAAGACCAGAAACGCAACGCGCCCCTGACCTGGGTGGGTGCGCTGGGCTCTATTTTGCTGGCGATGGCCAGCCCGCAGGCCGGGATGGCCGCATTAACCGGCACGCTGGCAGGCACGCGCCAGGGGATGATCAGTTTCACCCAGCAAAACGAACAGGAAGCGGACCGCATTGGCATCCAGGTGTTGCAGCGCTCGGGCTTTGACCCACAGGCCATGCCCAGCTTCCTGGAAAAACTGCTCGATCAGGCACGCTACTCGTCACGTCCACCCGAAATTCTGCTCACCCACCCGTTACCGGAAAGCCGTCTGTCCGATGCGCGTAACCGTGCCAATCAGATGCGTCCGGTGGTGGTGCAATCCTCACAGGATTTCTACATGGCGAAAGTGAGAACGCTGGGCATGTACAATTCCGGGCGCAACCAGCTCACCAGCGACCTGCTGGATGCCCTGGCAAAAGGCAACGTGCGCGAGAAGAACGCGGCGCAATACGGTCGTGCCCTGCAGGCGATGGAAGCCAGCAAATACGACGAAGCGCGAAAAACGCTGCAACCGTTGCTGGCCGCCGACCCGAATAACCCGTGGTATCTCGACCTCTCCACGGATATCGATCTGGGGCAGAAGAGACCTGCCGATGCGATTAACCGCCTGAAAGGTGCCAAAGAGGTGCGGACCAACCCGGTGCTGCAGCTTAACCTGGCGAACGCTTATCTGCAGGGCGGCCAGCCGGGTGAAGCGGCCACTATTCTGAACCGCTACACCTTCGACAATAAAGACGATCAAAACGGCTGGGATCTGCTCGCTCAGGCAGAAGCCCAGCTGGGCAACCGCGATCAGGAGCTGGCGGCACGTGCCGAAGGGTTTGCCCTGGTGGGGCGTCTGGATCAGGCCATTTCGATGCTCAGCAGCGCCAGTTCGCAGGTCAAACTTGGCAGCCTGCAACAGGCCCGTTACGATGCGCGTATCGATCAGCTGCGCGCGCTACAGCAGCGCTTCAAGCCGTACGAAAAGATGTAAAAAGGAAGAAAATATGACTGACGCGGTAAAAATCTACCATAACCCTCGCTGCTCCAAGAGCCGCGACACCCTCAGCCTGCTGAAATCCAACGGCGTAGAGCCTGAGGTGGTGCTGTATCTGGAGACACCACCAGACGCGCAGACAATCCGCCAGCTCCTTCATATGCTGGGCATGGGCAGTGCACGTGAGTTGATGCGCCAGAAAGAGGATCTCTATAAGTCACTTAACCTGGACGACCCGCGTCTCACTGAAGCTGAGCTCGTGCAGGCGATGGTTGACAATCCGAAGCTCATTGAACGCCCAATTGTGGTGGCAAACGGCAAGGCGCGCATCGGGCGTCCGCCGGAAGATGTGCTCGACATTCTTTAAGCCTCGCGCCGCAGCCCTTCCAGAAAGGCCTGCGGCGTACTTTCCCCCAGTTTTTTCTGCGCTTTACCCCGGTTGTAAAACTCGCACAAGGTCATCAATAGCGCCCCCGCCGGTTCAACATTCACGCGCGGAATAATATCGCGTAAGGGCACCATCACCTGAAGTGCACTGCAGGTACGTTGATGTGCCTTCACCGCAATGTTGTTAACAGCCAGCGTCGCCTCAAAACCAAAAGTCTCAATAGATTGTATAGCAGCCGGACACGCCGCCAGCACCTCCTGCGTCCAGGTATTCAGTCGTTGAGGCGACAGTCCCGCATAAAGCCGGGCATAGCACCAGCGGCTCACCGGCTCTCGCGCCCAAAGCAGATGCTGCTCCCCGCCGTCGTCCATATGCAGCGACAAAGGCAAATGGTGCAGTTCCAGCGTATGGGGCGTAATACCCGCATTCAGCGCCTTTTTCCCCTGCAAGGGGGCCCCTTTTTGCTTTGCAGCGGCTGGTTTGAGATAGCGGTTCAGGGTGGCGCGGGAAACGGCAATGCCCAGGACGTCGTTGACCATAAGCAGCAGGTCATCCAACGGCGCACCCAGGATGTCACGCAGGGCATTCACCAGCGCAACCTGCTCTTGTCTCATCGCTTTGTGTATCACTTTTGGCGTCGTATGGTTATCCGACACCTGGTCGCGATTGCGCCAGCGTCTGACGGTGGTGACCGAAATACCCAGCTCGACGGCCAGCTCTCTGTCGCTCTTATCCGACTGTTGAAGATAACGACGGATGCGCGGCGTCGTGGTCGCATTGGCGTGCAGTTTGATTTCCATCGCAACAAACTCCAGAACTAATCTTATGAGATTTATAATGGACCAGCGATTGCTTTGTGACCGATTTCACCTTTCGCTCGCCGCGCTTCACTGATAATCCCCAGAGATAACATAAACAACACCTCTCAATCTTGTACGGAGTTCACAATGAACAATGTTCTGGGATTTCTTGAAGCAAAACTGATGCCGCTGGCGGCCAAAACGGCCCAGCAGCGTCATCTTGGTGCCATTCGCGGTGCCTACGTTTCATTCATGCCGTTTATCATCGTCGGCTCCATCCTGCTGGTGATCTCCTCCTTTCCCAATCAAACCTATCAGCAGTTTATGTCTCAGGCGTTTGGGGAAAGCTGGAGCGCGATTATCGAAATCCCGTTCAACGCGGTGTTCTCGACCATGTCGCTGTTTATCAGCTTCCTGGTCGCCTATCGCCTGGCTGAACACTATGGCGAAGACCGTATCTCCTGCGGCATTCTGGCGCTGGTCGCCTTTCTGATCCTGACCCCTTTTATCAAAGTGGCGGAACAGGGTGGCATCACCGTCATGCCGGTAGAGTGGATTGGCAGTAAAGGGTTATTCGTGGCGATGATTGGCTCTCTGCTTTGGACGGAGCTGTTCTGCTGGCTGAAGCGCAAAAAACTGGTTATCAGAATGCCGGATGGCGTGCCGCCTGCGGTGCAGGAGTCGTTCGCGGCGCTGATCCCTGCCCTCTTGGTGATGATCCTGGTGCTGATGATCCGCATCGGCTTTGAAAACACCCATTACAACACCATCCATCAGTTTATTTACGAGGTAGTAGCAACCCCGGTTCGCCACTACGGCACTTCCTATTTTGGCGCGTTGATGACGGTCTTCAGCATCACCATTCTGTGGTCAGTGGGCATTAACTCCGGTTCGATGATCAACGGCATTATTCGCCCGCTGTGGATGGAGAACCAGACCGATAACATCGCCGCCATTCAGGCCGGCGCTACCCCACCGCACATTATCACCGAACAGTTTTTTGACATGATCTGGATGGGCGGCGCAGGGGCCACGCTGTCGCTGGTGATTGCGATGCTGATTTTCGCCCGCAGTAAAAACATGCGCGAAGTGGCCCGCCTCGGCGCCGGAGCATCGGTGTTTAACATCAACGAGCCGATTCTGTTCGGCCTGCCGGTGATCATGAACCCGATCATGCTCATTCCGTTCAATCTGGTGCCGCTGGTGCTGGTCACCGTGCAGTACGTGGCAATGAAAATTGGTGCGGTCGCCGTCACTACCGGGGTGTTTATCCCCTGGACGCTGCCGCCTGTTATCAGCGGTTTTATCGTCACCGGGCATCTCAGCGGCAGCATCATGCAGCTTATCAACCTGCTGATTGGCGCCATGCTGTATCTGCCATTCATGCGTATCGTGGATAAACAGTACCGCGCCGCGGAGATTGCCACCGTGACGCAAACCGACACCACCCTTGCAAAACAGGAGTAAAGCATGTGGGGAATTATCGCCACCTGGCGAATGGCGCTTGAAGGCGTCACCGAGTCGGCCTCTGCGCTGGCTGCTGGTAAACCGGTGGCTGCCGCGGTCGTGGATGCCGTTGCCGCCGTCGAGGACTTCCCGTTCTATAAATCGGTCGGCTACGGCGGGCTACCAACCGAAAATGGCGAGGTGGAACTGGACGCCGCCTACATGGACGGCGACACGCTGGCGTTTGGCGCCGTGGGAAATCTGGTGGATATCGCCAACCCGGTACGCGTGGCGCAGGCGTTAAGCCGCCAGCGCTATAACAGCCTGCTGGTCGGCCAGGGCGCACGCGAGTGGGCATTGAGCCAGGGTTTTGCCGACAAAACGATGCTCTCCGACCGGGCCATGCAGCACTACCGCAAGCGCTGCCGGGAGACGCTGGATAAAGGCTTAAGCCCCTACGATGGCCATGACACGGTCGGGATTATCGGTCTCGACAAACAGGGATCCATGAGCGTGGCGACCTCCACCAGCGGCCTGTTTATGAAAAAGCGCGGCCGTCTTGGCGATTCGCCGATCATCGGCTCCGGCTTCTACTGCGACAGTGAAACCGGCGCCGCCACCGCCACGGGCGTGGGCGAAGATCTGATGAAAGGCTGCACCAGCTACGAAATTGTTCGCCGCATGGCGCAGGGGATGTCTCCGCAGCAGGCGGCAGATTCCGTGGTGTTCGAGCTGGAAGACAAGCTGATGTCGCGCTTTGGCCGCGCGGGGGATCTCTCCGTGGTATGCATGAATAACAAAGGTGAATTTGGCGCCGCCACCAACATTAAAACGTTCTCCTTTGTGGTGGCGACGGCACGCCAGCCGCTGACCGTGTTTCGCGCCGAACGCCTGCGGGAAAAAACGCACTATCTGGCGGTGGATGATGAATGGATGCAGGCCTATGCCGCACGGATCCGCGCACCGATTGAGGAGTAATGATGACGTATCAGCTGATAACCGCCCTTTCTGACGTAAAGCCACACGGCCACCTCATCGCCCGCAGCTCGTCTACGCTGTTACCGGACACGCCACTGATTGCGGAAATGCGCGGGCAAGATGCCGTTGCCGACACCCGTTTTGGCTGTGCGCCTTTTGCGCGCATCACGCTGGTGCCGGATGCTCTCTGGCAGGATAGCCTTACCGAAGGATTGCTTACGGCACTCCGTCCGCTGCTGGCCACGTCCGTCAGTACCGACGTGGTCCTGGATGTCACCCACATTGACGACGTTGTGCTGCAACAGGTCCTGCGTTTTCTTTTTAATCAGTCGCACAGGCTTAGCGATCTGCAGCTGAAGAAAGCGGACGATGTCACTTTGCGCGTTGAGCACGTTACCGCCCTCTGCCTGCCAGAACAGCAGGCGCGGCTGGACGTTATCTTCCGCCAGCAGCTCGCCATTAGCCGTGGAATGGTCGCCGCACGCCGTCTGGCCGATATCCCCTCCGACCGCTGCACGCCGCAGTTTATGGTGCAGGAGGCGCAGACGCTGTGCGCGGCTTTTCCTGCCCTGCGCTGTGAAGTGCTGGATGAAAAGCAGATCGTTGAGCAGGGTCTGGGGCTGCTTCACGCCGTTGGCAAAGGCGCCTCCTGCCCGCCACGACTGCTGGCTATTCACTATGACGGTGTTTCTGACGGCCCGGTGCGCTGCTATGTAGGTAAAGGCATTACCTTCGATACCGGCGGCCTGTGGCTCAAGGACGGCGCGGGCATGTACACCATGAAATATGACATGTGCGGGGCAGCGAACGTGCTGGGGCTGATGCTGACCGCTGCAGAGCTGGCGCTCCCCGTGCGCCTCATGGGCGTGCTGGCGCTGGCAGAAAACGCCATCGGCCCGGACGCCATGCAGCCTGGCACGGTAGCCAGAGCCTGCAACGGCACCACGGTTGAAATCAACAATACCGATGCCGAAGGCCGACTGGTGCTGGCAGACGCTATCGCCTGGGCCAGCCAGCGCCATCCGCAGGCGCGCTACATTATCGATATGGCAACGCTGACGGGTGCGGTGGTCAAAGCGCTGGGATATGAGCTGAGCGGGTTGATGACCCAGGACGAGCCACTGCGCCAGGCGCTGACGCAGGCAGGAAAACAGAGCGGAGATGAAGTGTGGTCCCTGCCGCTGGATGCGCGGCTGAAAAAGCAGACCGACAGCGCCATCGCCGATCTGTGCAATACGCCGCCCAACAATGCGGCAATCAGTGCCTCGGCGGCGTGGCTGCTGCATCACTTCTGCCCGCCGACAATCCCGTGGGCGCATCTGGATATTAGCGGTACGGCGCTGTGGCGTGAGGGTGGCAGAAGCGTGGCCTCAGGGAGGCCGATTCCGCTGCTGGTTGAGCACCTGATGGGGGATCTCTAGCCGGGTGGCGGCTGCGCCTTACCCGGCCTACTCGATCCCGTAGGCCCGGTAAACGCAGCGCCACCGGGCAAAAAAACTCAAAGCTTCAGAATATCTTTCACAAACGGAATGGTGAGCTTGCGCTGGGCGGTAATGGAGGCGCGATCGAGCTGATCGAGCGTATCAAACAGCGTGCGCATTTCCCTGTCCAGACGCTTGAGCAGGAAGCGCCCTACGTCTTCCGGCAGTTCAAATCCGCGCAGTCTGGCGCGCAGCTGAAGCGCCTGGAGTTTGTCTTCATCTGACAGCGGTTGCAGTTTGTAGATTTGCCCCCAGTCGAGTCGGGAGGCCAGATCCGGCAGCCCCAGATTCAGCTGGCGCGGCGGACGATCGCCGGTGATCAGCAGCCGGGTTTTGCCCGACTCCAGGATACGGTTATAGAGGTTAAAGATCGCCATTTCCCACGGCTCATCCCCCGCCACGCATTCGATATTATCGATGCAGACCAGGGAGAGATGTTCCATTCCCTCCAGCACGTCAGGCACAAACCAGGTACGTTTATCCAGCGGTACATAGCCTACCGCATCCCCCCGCGCTGAAAGCTCAGCACAGGCGGCATGCAACAGATGACTGCGTCCCGCGCCTTCGCGTGACCAGATATAGATGTATCCGCTGTGATCCTGGCGCAGCACGTTCTGCAGTGCAGCCAGTAAAGAGGGGTTATCACCCGGCCAGAAACTCGCGAAAGTTTCGTCGTCAGGGAGATAGAGTGGCAGAGAGAGCTGTGCCGGTCCGTTCAGAAGTACCTCAACCAGATCTTACATAAAATCGGAACGGAGTTTAGCACGGAACCTGCCAGGAGAGAACCGGGCGGATCGTCCACCCGGTTTTACGATCAGTGTGACGCTTTTTCGCTTTCGTCAGCCTCCAGCACCACCTCTTCAGGGCGGATCACGGAAATCAGCTTGAAAATCAGGCTCAGGCCCACACCAACGATGGTCGCCAGCGCCATGCCTTTCAGCTCGGCCGCGCCGATGTGTACCTTCGCGCCGCTCACGCCGATGATCAGGATAACGGAAGTCAGGATCAGGTTCTGCGCTTTGCTGTAGTCCACTTTGGACTCAATCAGCACGCGAATACCGGATGCGCCAATTACGCCGTACAGCAGCAGAGACACGCCGCCCATCACCGGAACCGGGATGATCTGGATCGCTGCCGCCAGTTTACCCACGCAGGAGAGCAGGATTGCGATGATTGCCGCGCCGCCGATAACCCAGGTGCTGTAAACGCGGGTGATCGCCATGACGCCAATATTCTCACCGTAGGTGGTGTTTGGCGTGGAGCCAAAGAAACCGGAGATGATCGTCGAGAAGCCGTTTGCAAACATCGAACGGTGCAGACCCGGGTCGCGGATCAGGTCACGTTTGACGATGTTCGCCGTCACCACAAGGTGGCCAACGTGTTCAGCAATAACCACCAGCGCGGCAGGAAGAATAGTGAAGATAGCAAACCATTCAAAGCGTGGCGTATAGAAGGTTGGCAGGGCAAACCAGTGCGCCTGAGCAATTGGCGTGGTATCGACAACACCCATCACGAAGGAGAGTGCATAACCCGCCAGCACGCCGATCAGGATCGGGATAATCGCCATAAAACCGCGGAACAGCACGGAGCCAAATACCGTCACGCCCAGCGTCACCAGTGAGATGATGATGGTTTTGGAGTCCGGCGACTGCCCATCAGCAGGCAGCAGGCCAGCCATATTCGCCGCCACGCCTGCCAGCTCCAGACCGATAACGGCAACGATGGCCCCCATCGCCGCCGGTGGGAACATCACGTCCAGCCAGCCGGTACCGGCCTTCTTCACAATGAATGAGACCAGGCAGAACAGCACGCCGCACATGATAAAGCCGCCCAGCGCCACTTCATACCCCAGGGGCAGCAGCAGCAACACCGGCGAGATAAAGGCAAAGCTCGACCCCAGATACGCCGGGATTTTGCCTTTACAGATAAAGAGGTACAGCAGCGTCCCGATACCATTGAACAACAGCACGGTAGCCGGGTTAATGTGAAACAGGATTGGCACCAGCACGGTTGCGCCAAACATAGCGAACAGGTGCTGCAAACTAAGCGGGATAGTCTGTAAAAGCGGCGGTCTTTCACTCACCCCGATAGCACGGCGCGTCATAGTGTTTTCCTCTGAGATGGTTAGTTATGTGTGTTTTATTCAAAAAAAAGCCGACTTTCAAAGTCGGCTTTTTTATCGTTATTCGATTATTTCGTACCAAAGATCTTATCGCCGGCATCGCCCAGCCCCGGGATGATGTACCCGTGCTCGTTGAGCCCCTGGTCGACAGACGCGGTGTACAGCTCCACATCCGGGTGTGCTTTTTCCAGCGCCGCGATCCCTTCCGGTGCCGCAACCAGCACCAGCACTTTGATGCTGCTGCAGCCTGCTTTCTTCAGCAGGTCGATGGTGGCAATCATTGAGCCGCCGGTCGCCAGCATCGGGTCAACCACCAGCGCCATACGCTCGTCGATGTTAGACACCAGCTTCTGGAAGTACGGAACCGGCTCCAGGGTTTCTTCATTACGGTAGATCCCCACCACGCTGATACGCGCGCTCGGTACGTGCTCCAGCACGCCTTCCATCATGCCAAGACCAGCACGCAGGATTGGCACCACGGTAATTTTCTTACCTTTGATCTGCTCAACCTGCACCGGGCCGTTCCAGCCTTCGATGGTCACTTTTTCCGTTTCGAGGTCAGAGGTCGCTTCGTAGGTCAGCAGGCTGCCGACTTCAGATGCCAGTTCGCGAAAACGCTTCGTGCTGATGTCATGCTCACGCATCAGGCCCAACTTGTGTTTAACGAGTGGGTGTTTCACTTCCACAATCTTCATTCTCTTTCTCCTCTGAGGTGGCGTCCGCAAAAAAATCGCGGGATTATACCGCTTTTTTCG
Organism: Enterobacter cloacae complex sp. IR5384; assembly: GCF_049237265.1. Lineage (NCBI taxonomy): Bacteria > Pseudomonadati > Pseudomonadota > Gammaproteobacteria > Enterobacterales > Enterobacteriaceae > Enterobacter > Enterobacter cloacae complex sp. IR5384. Next base: position 18,698 of record NZ_JBMKHJ010000033.1, read on the forward strand.
GATTAGGCCATACCCATCTTGCTTGACGTATATCAAGCAAAGTGATTTAGAGACAAAAAAACCGGAGGCGAGACTCCGGCTTGGGTGCGGGGTTCTGCCCGGTGGCGCTGCGCTTACGCGGGCCTACGTGTAGTGTAGGTCGGGTAAGCGTAAGCGCCACCCGACAATTACAGGTTGTCGCCGTTGCTCGCAATCACCTGCTTATACCAGTCAAACGACTTTTTCTTGCTGCGGTTCAGCGTGCCGTTCCCTTCGTTGTCTTTATCAACAAAGATAAACCCGTAGCGTTTCTTCATCTCGCCGGTGCCGGCAGAAACGAGATCGATACAGCCCCACGGGGTGTAGCCCATCAGATCCACGCCATCTTCCACCACCGCTTTTTTCATCTCGCGGATGTGCGCCGAGAGATAATCAATGCGGTACTGGTCGTTCACCGTGCCGTCGCTCTCCTGCACGTCAATCGCGCCGAAGCCGTTCTCAACGATGAACAGCGGCAGCTGGTAGTGATCCCAGAACCAGTTCAGGGAGTAGCGCAGGCCAACCGGGTCAATCTGCCAACCCCAGTCAGATTTCTGCACGTACGGGTTGGAGACCAGGCTCTTGCTTTCATCGTAATCCAGTTCCGGGTTATCCGCCGTCGCTTTGGTGGCGAAGGACATGTAATAGCTAAAGCCGATGTAATCCACGCAGCCCTGCGTCAGCGCCGCTTTGTCTTCTTCGGTAATGTCCAGCGTGAAACCACGACGCGCAAAGTAGTTAAGCAGATGCTGCGGATACTTGCCGCGCACGTGAACGTCGGTGAACCAGTAGCGACGATGCATCGCGTTCATCGCCATCATGATATCGTCAGGCGCGCAGGTCAGCGGATAAATGGGGCACATGGCAATCATGCAGCCGATCTGCAGGGAAGGATTAATCTCGCGCCCGGCTTTTACCGCCAGCGCGCTGGCCACCAGTTCATAGTGCGCGGCCTGGAACATCACCGGCTCACGGTCTTCACCCGGCGCATACTTCAGCCCGGAGTTGGTAAACGGCGCAAAATCTTCGTGGAAGTTAGCCTGGTTGTTGATCTCGTTAAAGGTCATCCAGTACTTCACCTTATGCTGATAGCGCTGGAAAACCGCTTTTGCGAAGCGGACAAAGAAGTCGATCAACTTACGGTTGCGCCAGCCGCCGTACTCGGTGACCAGATGATACGGCATCTCAAAATGCGACAGGGTGATAACCGGTTCGATGCCGTATTTGAGGCATTCATCGAAAAGGTCATCGTAGAATTGAAGGCCCGCTTCGTTCGGCTCCAGCTCATCCCCTTTCGGGAAAATACGCGTCCAGGCAATGGAGGTACGAAAGCATTTGAACCCCATCTCCGCAAAGAGTTTGATGTCTTCTTTATAGCGATGGTAAAAATCGATGGCTTCGTGGTTCGGGTAGTTTTTGCCTGGCAGCACGCCGTCGGTGATTTCACGCGGCACGCCGTGGGCGCCAGCGGTCATGACATCGGCGACGCTTACGCCTTTACCGCCCTCTTTCCAGCCACCTTCCAGCTGGTGCGCGGCCACCGCGCCGCCCCACAGAAAACCTTTTTTAAATCCTGACATACTCTTTCCCTCATTCGATGTTGCTGATTGCTGACGGATACTGCTGTCTGAAGTGGTAAACCGCGCCGACAAGACCGGCCCGGTTGCCGTGGCTGACGACATCGGCGATATCTGCGATGCCAAACCACGCAAGATGGGTGCGAAGCAGATCCATAAACCCGGGCCGCTCCGCGATACCGCCGCCAATGAAGATGGTCTGCGGGTCGAACACATTCGCCAGGTTGTAGAGCCCTGTCGCAATGCCGTTAAGAAAATCATCCACCAGGCGGCGGCATACGGTGTCGCCTGCGTCATAGCCATCAAAAATGGCCTCGCCGGTGACGCTCTCAAGCGTCAGACCGTGAAAATCGGCATAGCGCTTGCGAAGCGTGCGTAACGTACAGTTTTCATTCATGGAGTGGCGGGCAACACGTCTTGAGTCTGCCCTTTCCGTGAGCATGTAGCCGAACTCTCCGGCGCGAAAACGCGCCCCGTGAACCAGCCTGCCGTTGCAGAAAATCGCTCCGCCGATCCCGGTGCCGATGGTCAGTATCAGAAAGTTATCGATATCCTTCGCCTTGCCCTGCCAGCGCTCCGCCAGCAGCACGCAGTTAGCGTCATTCTCGACGGTGACCGGTAAACCCGTTTTCGCCTCAAGCCAGCCTTTCATTGCGAACTGGTCGAAGCGGCGAATGGCCCCGCCCATCTCAATAAAGCCGGTATGCGGATTAACATACCCCGGCGCGCTGATGGCGATCCCCTTAAGCCCGGGATGGGCCGTTACCCAGTTCAGCATCTGCGCAAGAATAACGTCACCGTCGCTGTTCCTGATGGCGGCCTTATCCGTTTGCAGTAGCTCTCCCTGCGCTGTCGCGATGCCCATTTTTAACGCGGTGCCACCGATATCAAATGCGGCGATGTTCATGGCCTTCATTCCTCCTAAATGAAACTGAAACCGGTTTCATTTCATGATGTTCATTCCCTAAACCGCATGCAAGCAGATCGCCGAAACCGGTTTCATTTTCGTGAACGGAGTCAAGTTTGCGCGCCGCCGGGGGTGGAGTAGAAAAAAAGATCCTCGCGCCGAGAATAGGCTCGCAAACGTTTGCCTGGACTGTTAGAATTGCGCCGATTTTTCTTACTAGCTATGCAATCGCGTGGGGACTTGAGCCGTGACCAACAAAACTTCTCTCAGCTACAAAGATGCCGGTGTTGATATTGACGCAGGTAATGCGCTGGTTGACCGAATCAAAGGTGTGGTGAAAAAAACCCGCCGCCCGGAAGTGATGGGTGGTCTGGGTGGCTTCGGCGCACTGTGCGCGCTGCCACAAAAATATCGTGAACCTGTTCTGGTCTCGGGTACTGACGGTGTAGGCACAAAACTGCGCCTGGCGATGGATTTAAAACGTCACGACACGATCGGTATCGATCTGGTCGCGATGTGTGTAAACGACCTGGTGGTACAAGGCGCTGAGCCGCTGTTCTTCCTCGACTACTACGCGACAGGCAAACTGGATGTGGATACCGCAGCCAGCGTGATCAACGGTATTGCCGAAGGCTGTCTGCAGTCTGGCTGCGCGCTGGTTGGCGGTGAAACTGCAGAAATGCCTGGCATGTATCACGGCGAAGATTATGACGTCGCAGGCTTCTGCGTGGGTGTGGTAGAAAAATCAGAAATTATCGACGGCAGTAAAGTGGCTGATGGTGATGTGCTGATTGCGCTGGCCTCCAGCGGCCCGCACTCTAACGGCTACTCGCTGGTGCGTAAAATCCTCGAAGTAAGCGGTTGCGACCCACAAACCACCGAACTTGAAGGTAAACCTCTGGCTGACCATCTGCTGGCACCGACCCGCATCTACGTGAAAAACGTGCTGGAGCTGATTGAGAACGTTGACGTTCACGCCATTGCCCACCTGACCGGTGGCGGCTTCTGGGAAAACATTCCGCGCGTACTGCCGGACAACACCCAGGCAGTAATCGACGAATCGTCCTGGCAGTGGCCAGCGGTCTTTAACTGGCTGCAAACCGCGGGCAACGTGAGTTCTCACGAAATGTACCGCACCTTTAACTGTGGCGTAGGTATGGTGATCGCCCTGCCAGCGAGCGAAGCGGATAAAGCCGTTAAGCTGCTGACGGACAAAGGTGAAAACGCGTGGAAAATCGGTATTATCAAAGCTTCCGATTCCGAACAGCGTGTGGTCATTGAATGAAAAACATCGTGGTGCTCATTTCCGGCAACGGAAGCAATTTGCAGGCCATCATTGACGCCTGCAAACAGAAGAAAATCAATGGCACCATTCGGGCAGTATTCAGCAACAAGGCCGACGCGTTCGGCCTTGAGCGCGCCCGGGAAGCAAACATTCCCGCGCACGCGCTGGAGGCCAGTCAGTTCGCCGGCCGTGAAGCGTTTGACCGCGAACTGGTTCAGGAGATTGATGCCTACGCGCCGGACATTGTGGTGCTGGCGGGGTATATGCGTATCCTGAGCCCGGCATTTGTCGGGCACTACGCCGGGCGTCTGCTGAATATCCACCCTTCGCTTCTGCCGAAATATCCCGGCCTGCACACCCATCGTCAGGTGCTGGAAAACGGCGATGAAGAGCACGGGACCTCGGTGCATTTCGTGACCGATGAGCTGGACGGCGGACCGGTGATCCTGCAGGCGAAAGTCCCGGTCTTTGACGGCGACACCGAAGACGACATCACCGAACGGGTGCAGAGCCAGGAACATGCCATTTATCCTCTGGTGGTCAGCTGGTTTGTCGACGGGCGTCTGGCGATGCGCGACGGGGCTGCCTGGCTGGATGGCGTGAAACTGCCCCCGCAGGGTTACGCGGCCGAAGAGTAGTCTGTTCTGTCGGGTGGCGCAGCAGCGCTTACCCGACCAACAAAGCGCATTACCCGATATTCCCTTCTCCAACCTTCTAAAATCTCCAACAAAAAAATAACTGTCATACTTTTCTGGCACTGTTGGACATATCGTGGAAATGCTCGCCATAATAAGGACGAGACGGATTTACCACGTCCTGTGATTGAACTGGAGTGTGAGCTGTAATGGGTCAGGAAAAGTTATATATCGAGAAAGAGCTAAGCTGGTTAGCATTCAACGAACGCGTACTCCAGGAAGCGGCGGACAAAAGCAACCCGCTTATTGAGCGCATGCGTTTTTTGGGCATTTATTCCAACAACCTTGATGAGTTCTACAAGGTTCGCTTTGCCGAGCTGAAACGGCGGATCATCATCAGCGAAGAGCAGGGCTTAAACTCTCACTCTCGCCATCTGTTAGGCAAAATTCAGTCCCGCGTGTTGAAAGCCGATCAGGAATTTGACGGCCTCTATAACGAGTTGCTGCTGGAGATGGCACGCAATCAAATCTTCCTGATTAACGAACGTCAGCTCTCCGTTAACCAACAAAACTGGCTGCGCCACTACTTTAAACAGTATCTGCGCCAGCACATCACCCCTATTCTGATCAACCGCGAAACCGATCTGGTGCAGTTCCTGAAAGATGACTACACCTACCTGGCGGTGGAAATTATTCGCGGTGAATCCATCCGTTACGCGCTGCTGGAGATCCCGTCCGACAAGGTGCCACGCTTTGTGAACCTGCCGCCGGAAACCCCGCGCAGACGCAAACCGATGATCCTGCTGGATAACATCCTGCGCTACTGTCTGGACGATATCTTCAAAGGCTTCTTCGATTACGACGCGTTAAACGCCTACTCGATGAAGATGACCCGTGACGCCGAATATGACCTGGTGCACGAGATGGAAGCCAGCCTGATGGAACTGATGTCCTCCAGCCTCAAGCAGCGTCTGACGGCCGAACCGGTGCGCTTTGTCTATCAGCGTGATATGCCAGACGCGATGGTGGAAATGCTGCGCGACAAGCTGACTATCTCGCGCTATGACTCCATCGTGCCGGGCGGTCGTTACCATAACTTTAAAGACTTTATTGGCTTCCCGAACGTCGGCAAAGCCAATCTGGTGAATAAACCACTGCCGCGCCTGCGTCATCTCTGGTTCGATAAGTTCCGTAACGGTTTCGATGCCATCCGCGAACGCGACGTCCTGCTCTACTATCCGTATCACACGTTTGAACACGTGCTGGAGCTGCTGCGTCAGGCCTCCTTTGACCCGAGCGTGCTGGCAATCAAAATCAATATTTACCGCGTGGCGAAAGACTCCCGCATCATCGACGCGATGATCCACGCCGCGCACAACGGCAAAAAAGTGACCGTGGTGGTTGAGTTGCAGGCACGTTTCGACGAAGAGGCCAATATCCACTGGGCGCGCCGTCTGACGGAAGCAGGTGTACACGTTATCTTCTCCGCCCCGGGGCTGAAAATTCACGCCAAGCTGTTCCTTATTTCCCGTAAAGAGGGTGACGACGTAGTGCGCTATGCCCACATCGGTACAGGGAACTTTAACGAGAAAACCGCACGAATTTATACCGACTACTCGCTGCTGACCGCCGACGCGCGCATCACCAACGAGGTGCGCCGGGTGTTCAACTTTATTGAGAACCCGTACCGCCCGGTGAGCTTCGATTATCTGCTGGTGTCACCGCAGAACTCGCGCCGCCTGCTGTACGATATGATCGACAAAGAAATTGCCAACGCCCAGAAAGGCTTGTCGTCCGGCATCACGCTGAAGCTCAACAATCTGGTCGACAAAGGTCTCGTGGACAGACTCTATGCGGCGTCCAGCTCCGGCGTTCCGGTTAACCTGCTGATCCGCGGCATGTGCTCCCTCATCCCGGAACTGGAAGGCATCAGCGATAATATTCGCGTCATCAGCATTGTCGACCGCTACCTGGAGCACGATCGGGTCTATATTTTCGATAATGCGGGAGATAAACAGGTCTATCTCTCTTCGGCAGACTGGATGACGCGCAATATTGATTATCGAATTGAAGTCGCAGCGCCACTGCTGGATCCGCGCCTGAAACAGCGTATTCTCGACATTATCGAGATTCTGTTTAGCGACACGGTGAAAGCGCGCTATATCGACAAAGAACTCAGTAACCGCTATGTACCGCGCGGCAACCGCCGCAAAGTGCGGTCGCAACTGGCGATTTACGACTATATCAAATCACTCGAGCAACCCGATTAACCTATGCCGATAAATGATAAGACCCCACGACCACAGGAATTCGCCGCGGTCGACCTTGGTTCTAACAGTTTCCACATGGTCATCGCCCGTGAGGTGGATGGCGCGCTGCAGATCATCGGTCGTCTGAAGCAGCGCGTACACCTGGCAGATGGTCTTGATGAACGCAGCATGCTCAGCGAAGAGGCGATGGAGCGCGGCCTGAACTGCCTGTCGCTTTTTGCCGAACGCCTGCAGGGCTTCTCACCCTCCAGCGTCTGCATTGTGGGAACGCATACCCTGCGCCAGGCGCTGAATGCCCCTGAATTCCTCAAGCGTGCGGAAAAAGTGATCCCCTACCCCATTGAGATCATCTCCGGTAACGAAGAGGCGCGTCTGATTTTTATGGGCGTTGAGCACACGCAGCCGGAAAAAGGCCGCAAGCTGGTGATTGATATCGGCGGCGGCTCCACAGAGCTGGTCATTGGCGAAGACTTTGAACCGCGTCTGGTGGAAAGCCGCCGTATGGGCTGCGTCAGCTTTGCGCAGATGTATTTCCCGGGCGGTGCGATCTCCCGGGAAAACTTCCAGCGGGCGCGCATGGCCGCCGTTCAGAAGCTGGAAAATCTGGCCTGGCAGTACCGTATCCAGGGCTGGAACGTCGCGCTGGGAGCCTCGGGCACCATCAAAGCGGCCCATGAAGTGCTGCTGGCGATGGGTGAAAAAGACGGTTTTATCACCCCCGAACGCCTGACGTTGCTGACCGAAGAGGTGCTGAAACATAAAAGTTTAGACGCGTTAAGCCTGCCGGGTCTTTCCGACGAGCGTAAAGCGGTGTTTGTACCGGGGCTGGCTATCCTGTGCGGCGTATTCGATGCGCTGGCCATTAAGGAGCTGCGTCTCTCTGACGGCGCGCTGCGTGAAGGCGTGCTGTATGAGATGGAAGGTCGCTTCCGCCATCAGGATATTCGCAGCCGCACCGCGCAAAGCCTGGCAAACCAGTACAACATCGACCGCGAACAGGCGAAGCGGGTGCTGGAAACGACCGTTCAGATGTACGATCAGTGGCAGGAGCAGAATCCAAAGCTTGCCCATCCGCAGCTTGCCGCCTTGCTGAAATGGGCCGCGATGCTGCACGAAGTGGGGCTGAACATTAACCACAGCGGCATGCACCGTCATTCCGCCTACATTCTGCAAAACAGCGATTTGCCGGGCTTCAACCAGGAGCAGCAAACCATGATGGCGACGCTGGTGCGCTATCATCGCAAAGCCATTAAGCTCGACGATCTGCCGCGCTTCACGCTGTTCAAGAAAAAGCAGTTCCTGCCGATGATTCAGCTGCTGCGTCTGGGCGTGCTGCTGAATAACCAGCGTCAGGCCACTACCACGCCGCCCACGCTGAAACTCAAAACGGATGACCATCACTGGACGCTGAGCTTCCCGCACGACTGGTTTAGCCAGAATGCGCTGGTTCTGCTGGATCTGGAAAAAGAGCAGCAGTACTGGGAAGCGGTCACCGGCTGGATGCTCAAAATCGAAGAAGAGAGCGCCGACGTCGCGGCGTAACGGCTCAGGCGTCCGCTACGGACGCCTCTGCCTCCAGCAGTGAATCAAGTGCCACCGGCCGACCTATCAGATAGCCCTGCACATAGTCGATACCGAGCGCGTGAACCGCGCTACGTATCTCTTCGGTCTCCACATATTCCGCAACCACCAGCATCTTTTTCATTCGCGCTAAATGGCAAATAGAGGCCACAATCTGGTAATCCAGGCTGTTGCTGACGATATTGCGAATAAAGCTGCCGTCAATCTTGAGGATGTCTGCGTCCACGCTTTTCAGCCGCGCATAGCTTGCATAGCCGGTACCAAAATCATCTATCGCAATGCGTACGCCCATTTTTTGTAGCTGCCGGAGGGTATGCATCGCCTGCTCCGCGCTGCCGAAGGTACTGCACTCGGTCACCTCGAAGATCAACTGCCACGCCTCCACGGCGTATTTATTCAGCAGACGGCTCACCTCCAGCGGGAACTGAACCCGACAAACGGTTGAGGGCGCAAGATTAATGGCAAAGCGCTGGCCGGGCAGCCTGTCACGGTGTTCGGCCAGGAAACGCAGCGTGCGCTCCAGCACCCACAAATCGACCCGCGACGACAGGCCAAACTCCTGAGCGACGGGCAGGAACCGATCGGGAGTAAGTAATGCGCCGTCCGCATCCGGCATCCGCAGCAGCACTTCATGATAGCGATCGCCACGCAGGCCACGAACGGGCTGCGCCAGCAGGGTGAATTCGTTGTTGTCGAGCGCCTTTTGCAGGCGGCTCATCATCGCGATTTTATCCTTCAGGCTGCGCTGCAGATGGACAGCACCACGCTGCTGAAGGTTTTCCGGGTGGTTGGTTGAGAGCGACAGATCGGCAATAACCCCTAACTCCCCCAGCACCAGATAGAGATGGTTCACGGGTGAGCGTACATAGCAGTAGCTCATGCCCACCTGCGGCTGTAGCGGCATGCCATCCCAGATAAAACGGAACTGTTTGATATGCTCATCCAGGGTCTCGATTCGCTGCTGGTGCGATTCCGCGTTGAGTCGCACCGCCAGATCATACCCGGTAAGGTGATACACCCGCTCATTGGGCTGGAGTGTGCCATTAACCCACTGTGCCAGCTGCTGTTTGTACAAAATTCGCAGCAGCACGCCATAATTTCGGCCCAGCACTTCCAGTTCAGGAATACGCAGTAAACAGAGCGCCGACCACGGGTTCCGGGCCAGATCGCGTAACAACGCCCGCAGGTTAGGCATATGGACAACCGGGTCGAGGAGCGCCAGCCTGCGGGAGCGCTTATTCACGGCACGCTGGCGGGTCGACAGCATCGACATATAGACCACCACAAACGAGAAGACCAGGTAGCTGGAAGAGGTGATCGCCAGTTGAATGTCGTAGCCCTGATTCACAGGGATATAACGGTAAAAATAGTGAATAGAGACCAGCAGGACCGGCGTCCAGATGAGGGATGTCAGCCTGTAACCAAAGCGCATCGCGCCCCAGAGCATCACCGGCATCAGGAGCGACAGCGTGTAGTTAGTGGTGAAGATAGAGCTGTTCTCATTCATTGGTATCAGCAGCAACAGCAGCAGCCCGCCCAGTATGATCGACCAGACCAGAAACTCGATGAACGTCACTTTTTTATCTATCTGCGCGCGGCTCTGTGAAATCAATGCCCTGAAATAACGCGGATGGCGAATCAGCCGGATTATCAGGTAACTCAGCGGTACGCCCGTTAAGCCGCTGACCAGCAGCGCCTGATAGTTGATCAGCGTGTGAATATTAAGCGGGTTCAGCCCCGCCAGGCTCTGGCGACTCTCATACACGCCCAGATAAACCGCAAACTGAAACAGCACCAGAAACAGCGTTGCCGGACATAACACCTGCCAGAAAATGCGCTGCGCCATCAGCCGTATATCGCCGTAAGCCGTCATATTGCGTCTGGGGGCAAAAACGCGATAACCGCCCCAACTCAGCACTAAGGGAATAATAAAATGGAAGATCCCGGCAATGGTTTCAAACAGCCCAACTTGCGGGTAATAGCGAATAAACAGCGACAGCACTATTCCGGGAATAGCCCCAACGCCGAAAAACAGCATTAAGGTGAGCAGGAAAAAGAGCGGCAGATAATAGAGTGCCACAATGCCGTCGCCCAGTTGCGTCAGGGTATTGGCCGCACTCAGCACGGGCAGCAACACCACCGGTAAAATAAGCGGCAGCGCCCACCAGCGGTCTTTATTCTGTTTCAGGAAAGCAATAGTGTTCATAGATGCCCGGTTAAACCCCTTTCTCCTGAGGGAAAATGAAGACAGGCATCCGACCTGACGTACGTGCTGCCCGCTAACACCCGGGGCAAGCAGTATGGAGGAGGGATTTTAAATACCACTGCGAGGAATCCGTTGACTTAAATCAAACTATTTAATTCAAAATTTCCTTTCTTCTGTTTTTTTCCGGTTAATTTTCTTCGTGTTATCAATATCGTAAATGCAATTATTATTTTTAATAACATCGGTTAATGTATATGTTGACGGTTATTTACACATCGCAGAATTGACCCACCCTTCCCGCTGTGCCTTAATATCCGCGTCGCCCAAAAGGGTATGTCCAGGAAAAACACAGTGAGTCAGGCCACACGTATGCGAAAACGACATCGATTTAACACTCGAATGACCCGCATCATATTGCTAATCAGCTTCCTGTTTTTCTTTGGCCGCTTCGTTTATTCCTCCATTGGTGCCTGGTATCACCATCAGGACAAACTCCAGTCGCAGCAAACGGGTCTGGTGGTCGACGCACCCGTGCGCTAGTCAGAATGTCGGGCTTCCCTGCCCCCTGGCAGTTAAAGCACGAATCCACCGTCAATCGTCAGGCTCGCGCCTGTCATATATCCAGACTCTTCTCCAGCAAGCCATGCGGCAAGTGATGCGATCTCCTCAGGCTGCCCAATGCGTTTTAAAGGGATATGTGCAGTGATCTGCTCCGCCATTCCGGCCGTCATATCCGTGGCGATGGGGCCGGGCTGGATATTGTTAATTGTGATCCGCTTCGGAGCCAGATCCAGCGCCAGGTTTTGCACCATGGCTGCCACCGCAGCTTTACTCATCGCATAAACGCTACTACCCGCATGCCCGGTTCGCACAGCGGTATTGCTGCCAATGGTGATCACCCTTCCCCCTTCCCTCATTCGTTTAACTGCCGCCTGCACAGAGAGGAAAACGCCGCGCACGTTCACCGACAGCGTGGCATCCAGATCGTCCACTGAATAATCCTCAAGCATACCCAGCCGCAGTACGCCTGCGTTCACTACGGCAACATCCAGCCTGCCGTAATGGTTGATCGTGGCATCAACCGCAGCCTGAATTGCACTTGCATCTGCGCTATCAGCGTTAATCGCCAGCGCCACCCCGCCCGCATCAGTAATGGATGAGACCAGCGCATTAGCCCGGTCCGGACGTGATACCCATGTCACGGCAACGCGATATCCTTCCTTCGCCAGTCGTGCCGCTATAGCCGCACCAATTCCACGTGCGCCGCCGAAAATCAACGCAACTTTTTCACTATTCATGATGTTTTCTCCGGGAAGTCTCCGCATCCGATGGATGCGCCTGAAGACACCATGCCAGCAAACTTCTCGTCATGCCCGGGGGAATTGTATCGCACTGTATCTCCCCCATCTGGCTTACGCATCGATACAAAAATCCCGCATCAGCAAACAGACGCGATACATAAAAATGGTCTGCTGTCTCTCGTGACATGACCCCACGAGGAGAGACCAAAATGATTCGCCAGCATCTGTTGCTTCCTTTACTCGCGCTAACGTCTTCCGTCTGCGCCGCGCCCCTGAGCGGCCTCAGCGCCGCCGACGTCAACGGTCCGGCTGCCGTTGCCCCGCTTGAGCAGCCCCAGCCGCCCGCCAGGCTGATTGTCGATCCGCCGCTGGCAGGCCCGCTGAGTAAGGGGGCTGTCTTTATTCAGTACCGTGTTGAAAACCTGCGCATAGAACCTGTCTTTGGACCCGATGCGCTGAAAGTCACTCCGCGCATCGGCCATATTCACGTTGTGGTGGATGACGCACCCTGGCACTGGGCGGACACCAGCGGTGAGCCGGTGATTCTGGTGGGACTGCCCGCCGGAAAACACAAGGTGACCATTATCCTGGCCGACCCGACACATAAGCCTCTCGACCATAAAACCCTTGAGTTCACCGTGCCGCCGCATGCGCCGGTCCACCATTTCTGAGGAGCCTGAAGATGAAAACATTATCGATACTGACGGCGGGTCTGCTGGCGATGTCGGCCAGCGCCTTTGCGCAGAGTGAAACCAGCGTGGTGCTGGTGCATGGCGCCTTTGCCGACGGCAGCAGCTGGAACAAGGTGATTTCCCTTTTGCAGAAACGCCACACCGAGGTTATAGCCGTCCAGCTGCCGCTGACCTCACTAAAAGATGATGTAGCAGCCACCCGGCGCGCCATCGCTCGCGCACACGGGGACGTAGTACTGGTAGGTCACTCCTGGGGCGGCACCGTGATTAGCGAGGCCGGCAACGATGCGCGGGTGAAATCGCTGGTGTATGTGGCGGCGTTCGCGCCGGACGCCGGTCAGTCAACGGCAGAGCTGGCGAATAGCTACCCGGCGCCACCGGGGAGCGCGGGTATCGCGAAAACCGCGGACGGCTTTTTATACCTGTCGCCTGCGTCGGTCAGTAAGGATTTCGCACCGGATGTGAAACCGGGTGAACAAATGATCATCGCCGCCACGCAGGGGCCAATAAAGGGCGATGCGTTTGGCGAAAAGGTCACTCGCGCGGCGTGGCACGCGAAGCCGAGCTGGTATGTGGTAAGCAAGAACGACCGGATGATCAATCCTGAGCTTGAACGCGCGATGGCGAAGGCCATCCACGCGAACACCACCGAGGTCGCGGCGAGCCACGTATCGATGGTGAGCCAGCCGGAAGCCATTGCCCGCACGATTGAGCAGGCGAGGCAGATGCACTGAAGACAATTCGACCAGCGGCGCTGTGCTTGCGCGAGCCTACGGTTTCGTAGGTCGGGTCAGCGCAGCGCCACCCGACAAGAAAGGCCGCTTCAGCCCCCATTCTCTGCGGGATAATCCCGGTTAATCCACGCGTGGTCCTCTTCCCACGTGAACATCCATTTGCGCACCGGCCCGGCCATCACGTTGAGGTAGTAGCTGTCATACCCCGCCATGGTTGCCACCGGGTGGTAGCCCTTCGGCACCATCACCACGTCACGGTTGTAGACCGCCATGCATTCATCCAGCGTTCTGTCGTCAGTGTAGACCCGCTGCATGCAGAACCCCTGCTCCGGGTTGAGGCGATGGTAATAGGTCTCCTCCAGATACGTCTCCTGGGGTGGAGTATCCGTGTCGTGCTTATGGCTCGGGTACGAGCTGGTGCAGCCTTCGTTGGTCCAGACCTCCACCACCAGCAGGCTGTCAGCCGGTTTGTCTTCCGGCAGAATGTTGTGCACATAGCGCTGGTTATGGCCTTTGCCGCGCGCTTCAGCGTCGATATCCTGCGGTGCAATCAGCCGCGTCGGCCAGCTACCTTTACCCGGAGCGGCACAAACCGCCAGTTCCAGCTTCGTGAGCGCCTTCACCTGCACCGTCTCCTGCGGGGTAACGTACACCGCCCACGGCTTGATGCGCTCGAACGGGCTCATCCGCTCGCCAATATCGTTAAACTGCGCGGAAGGCGTGCTGATGGAGGCGCGCCCGGCCACCAGCACCAGACAGCGCTCTTCGCTGACGGCGGGCAGCGTCAACTGCTGCCCCTCCTGCAACTCATAGGCCTCAAAGCCAACATATCCCCACCCGGCGCGTTCCGGCGTGACGGACTGGGTCCGCCCTTCATCGTTCGGCTGTTGCCAGCGTGATAGCAGACGTGACATGTCACCTCCTCAGATAAGCCCGGCGTCGCGCGCCAGACGGCTCAGGTTGTTATACCCCAGACGGGCATAGGTCAGCGGATGGGCAATCGCCGGATCCTGCTCCGCCTCCACCACCAGCCAGCCGTGATAATCCTGCGCTTTCAGCAGTTGCATGATCGGCGGATAATCCACGCAACCGTCGCCCGGCACGGTAAATACGCCGCTCAGCACCGCATCGAGGAAGCTGGTTTTGCGGTTTTTGACATCCGCCAGCACGTCGGCACGCACGTCTTTGCAGTGAACGTGGTTGATGCGCGACGCCCAGCGCTGCGCCACCGCCAGCGGATCGGCCCCGGCAAAGGTCAGGTGACCGGTGTCCAGCAGCAACCCGACCTCTTCGCCAGTATGGGTCATCAGGTTGTCCACGTCGTCAGCAGACTCAATCACCGTCCCCATATGGTGGTGATAGGCAATCTGCACCCCCTGCTGCTGAGTGTAGCGGGCAAATTCCGTGAGCTTCTCGCCATACTCTTTCCAGCGTGCCTGCGGGAAGCGCGGGCGCAGATGCACCGGCGTCTGCTGCTCGCCGTGAATGCAGCCGCTCACCTCCGCAAATACCAGCACCTTTGCCCCCAGCTCGCGCAACAGCGTCAGGTGGGACTGCACGGCGGCAATCTCCTCTTCCACGCTGCGCTCCAGCAGGCGGCCGGAGTACCAGCCAGAGACCAGCTGCAGATCGTGGCGCTGCAAAATGGGGCCAAGCAGGCGCGCTTCACGCGGGAATTTGTTGCCCAGTTCGAAACCGGCAAAACCGGCCTCTTTCCCCTCGCTCAGACAGGTCTCCAGCGGCGTTTCGGCACCAAGGGAAGGCAGATCGTCGTTAGTCCACGTCAGGGGGTTAATGCCTAATTGCACACTCATTGTCGTCTCCATTATGCGTGTCCGCGCTCGCGCCACCAGGCGATAAGCTGCAGGTAATTGTCCCGGATGCGCGCCACCAGCTGCGCATCGTCGATATCGTGTTTCAGCCATGCGCGGGAAGCTTCGCCAAACAGCGTGCGCCCCACGGCAAATCCTTTCACCAGTTCGTGCCCTGCCGCGGCGTTAAACCCGGCACGCAGCTGCTCGGCCGGCGCATCCAACCCGAGGATCACCACCCCACGGCAGTGCGGATCCCGACGCCGGATAATCTCGCTCAGTGCCGTCCAGCCATCGGACGTCAGCGGCGGCAATTTCCACCAGTCCGGGTAAATACCCAGGTTGTAGAAGCGGGAGATGGCACGCAGATAAAGTTCATCGCTGCGCGGCATGCTGGCGGGCAATATCACCTCCAGCAGCAGCTCATGCCCGGACTGGCAGCAGGCGTGGTAGACCTCGGCAATTTTCTGCTCCTGCTCCAGGCGCAGGCCGTGAGCATCTTCCGGGTGGAAAAAGACCAGGCACTTCACCACATGCTCCTGCGGCCAGCTGATAAGCTGGGTGCCGATGTTACCGTGCTCCATCTCCAGCGGACGGGAGCCCGGCAGCTCAATGGGCCGCCCGATCCACCACCCTTCACCGGTAATGGCGTTGAGCGCGTCCTGACCAAACGTACCGTCACACAGCAGGCCCGCTTTGCCTGCCAGCCCGGCACGGCTCGCCGCCTCGCGGCTGGCCTGCAGGATCAGCTGCTTGAGCGCCGGAATACGTTTGAGCGACGCCCCGCACTGCAGCGCCATATCTTCAAGCTGGCTGCGGTGATCGAACGCCATTACGCACAATTCCGGCCATTCGCGGCGACGGGTGGTGACCCGGTGCAGATGGTTCAGACGCGGGTCGAGATCCGGGCGTGGAACGAGCGCGGCGCGCGAGAGATAATCATCCAGCTCAATTTTGCTCGGCATCGCCGGGGCGCAGCCGTGACGCGAGACCACCAGCGCGCCGCAGGCGTTGGCATAGCGGCACGCCTGCTCCCAGCCCTCGTCGTTCAGGTAGCCGCGCAGCAGGCCAGACATAAAGGCATCGCCCGCGCCGAGGACGTTCAGCACCTCCACGCGCACGCCGGTCACCGTCAGGCCGTCATCCAGACGGGCCGGAATGGCACCGGTATAGACCGAACAGCCAAGCGCGCCGCGTTTGCAGACCAGCGTGGCCTGGCTCACGGCACGCACTTGCGCCAGCGCCAGCAGGGTGTCCGTGCTGCCGCCCGCAATGTGGAACTCCTCCTCGGTGCCGACAATAACGTCGAAGAGGTGCAGCACTTCCTGAAGTTCACGGGTGACCTGATCGGCCGCGATAAAGCGCGTTTCGCCGTCGCCTAAGGAGGTCAGCCCCCACAGCACCGGGCGGTAATCAATGTCCAGCACCGTGCGCACGCCGTGACGACGGGCGTAGCCCAGCGCCGTCAGCACCGCCTCGCGGGTCTGCGGATGAGAAAGGTGAGTCCCGGTGATGGCAAGACACCGTGCGGAGGCGATGTAGTTTTCGTCCACATCGCTGGCCGTAATGGCCATATCCGCGCAGTTATCGCGATAAAAAATCAGAGGAAAGGTGTCCCGGTCTTTAATGCCGAGTAGCACCAGCGCCGTGAGGCGTGTTTTATCGGTGATCAGATGGCTGGTATCACAGCCCACCTGATTTAACTCTTCGCGCAGGAACCGGCCCATATGCTCGTCGCCCACGCGCGCCAGCATCGACGAACGCAACCCCTGCCGCGCCGCGCCGTACGCCACGTTGCCGGACGAGCCACCAAGATATTTGGCAAAGCTCGACACATCCTCCAGCCGCGCACCAATCTGCTGACTGTAGAGGTCTACCGCCACGCGGCCCATGCATATCACATCAAACTGCTTTTCCACGTTGATACCTCTTCAGACAATGTCATTCACGTTCAGCCAGCGGCCTTGCTGGTGTGAGAGTGCGATGGCGTCCAGCACGCGCGAGACCTTCCAGCCCTCTTCAAAGTCCGGCCACATCGGTGCGTCGGCGGCAATGCCATCCACCAGGTCACGCACTTCCACCGTTTTTTGATCGTTAAAGCCAATACCGTGGCCTGCACCCATACAGAACGCGCCGTAGTCCGGGTGTGCCGGGCCAACCAGCAGCGTGCGGAATCCCTGACGGTTGACCGGATCGTCATGCAGATAGAGCTTCAGCTCGGCCATGCGCTCCTGAGTGAAGCTGATGGCGCCTTTCGTTCCGGTGATCACATATGACAACCCCATCTTGCGGCCGCAGGCGACGCGGGAGGTTTCAATCACACCCTGCGCCCCGCCCGCGAAACGTACCATCGCGTGGGCCTGATCCTCGTTTTCGACGGCAATCATCTCCGACGACCCGGCCTTCGCCGGACGTTCCGGGACCACAATCTTCAGATCGCCGCAAACCTGCTCAATCTCCCCCACCAGGTACTGCGCCATATTGACGATATGCGCCGCCAGATCGCCCAGCGCCCCCAGCCCGGCAGTCTCTTTGAAGCAGTGCCAGTGAATGGGCGAAAGCGGGTCGGCCATATAGTCTTCGTTGTGGGTGCCGTAGAAGTGGATCACCTCGCCTATTTCGCCGCGGGCGATAATCTCTTTCGCCAGCTGCGCCGTCGGGTTTTTCATGTAGTTGAAGCCCACCAGGGTTTTCACCCCTGCCCGCTTCGCGGCCTCGACCATCTCACGCGCGTCGTGGGCGTTCAGCGCCAGCGGTTTTTCCGAGTAAACGTGCTTGCCGTGGCGGATAGCCTCCAGCGCCATCTCTTTATGCAGATGGTTGGGCGAGCAAATATCCACTACATCAATGGCCGGGTCGGCCACCAGCGCCCGCCAGTCTCCCGTTGAACGGTTAAAGCCAAACGCCTGCGCGCGCTCTGCCGCCAGCGTCGGGTTTACCTCGGCCACCATCTCACGCACCAGCTTGCCGCGCAGGTTGAAGACCGTCGGGGCCTGGGCATAGGCGATGGCATGCGCCTTGCCGATATACCCGGTGCCAATTAATCCAATACGAACCTCTTTCATCGTGATCCTCACAGTGCGCCGCGACGGCTCTTGGCGTAGGTGTCGAATGCCACCGCCAGAACGATAATTAACCCGGTGATAATCTGCTGGTAGTAAGCCGAGACGTTCATCAGCACCAGGCCGTTAATCAGAATGCCCATAATGATGGAGCCGATAATGGTGCCGCCGATGCGTCCGTAGCCGCCCATCAGCGAGGTGCCGCCAATCACCACCGAGGCAATGACGCGCAATTCAAAGGAGATCCCGGCCACCGCCTCGGCGCTCCCCAGACGCGCGCTGAGAATAAAGCCCGCCAGCCCCGCCAGACAGCCAATCAGCACATAGACGCTGACCAGTACGCGCTTCACGTTCACACCCGCCAGACGCGCCGCCTCCGGGTTGCCACCGATGGCGTAAACAAAGCGCCCCCAGCGGGTTTTGTGCAGCGCCAGATAACCGCCAACGGCGACGATGGCGAAGATCCAGATCGGAATGGAGATACCGAGCAGCTCGCCCCGTCCCCACCAGCGGTAGCCCTGATCGAAACCGGCGATTGGCGCGCCGTCGTTAATCACCAGGGTCAGGCCGCGCCAGATGGTCATCCCCCCGAGGGTGACGATGAACGGCGGCAGACGCAGGCGGGTGACGCCCAGACCGTGCAGAAAACCAATCGCCGTGCCCATCGCCAGACAAATCCCCAGCCCTATCAGCCAGCTCATGCCGCCCCAGGCGTTCGGGTCGACGGTGGTAAAGTTGTCGCCTTTAATCACGTACGCCGCGGTCATGGCGCACACCGCCAGAATGGAGCCGACGGAGAGGTCGATCCCGGCCGTCAGGATGACGAAGGCCATCCCCACGGCCATGATCCCGTAGATGGAGACTTCGGTCAGGATGTTGAAAATGTTGCGTTCCGAGAAAAAATTGCTGTTCTGCGACTGGAAGAAGATCAGCAGCAGGATCATGAAAATCAGCACCCCAAAGCGCTCGAAGAAGGCGATGGGATCGATGCGTCCGGCGCGTTTGACCGGGGCATGCGTTTTAGAAATCATCTGCGTCATGAGAAACTCCGTTATGCCGCGTTCAGGGCGTTGTGGTTGATGGCCATCATCGTCATCAGCCGCTCTTCGTTGGCATCATCGCCGTGGATCTCGCCGGTAACCCGGCCTTCGCTCAGGGTGATGATCCGGTCAGACACCGCCATCACTTCAGGCAGATCGGAGGAGATCACAATCACCGCCACGCCCTTTTTCGCCATGTCAAACAGCACCTGGTGCACTTCTGATTTGGTCCCCACGTCGATGCCACGCGTTGGCTCATCGACGATCAGCACCCGCGGGTTGAGCGCCATGCAGCGCGCGAGGATCACTTTTTGCTGGTTACCGCCGGAGAGCTTGCGCACCTCCTGCGCACTGTTGACCATCTTGATCTGCAGCGCCTGGCGGTAGGACTCAATCAGATCGTCCTCTTTGCGGGTATTGACGAACCAGCGCCAGTGCAGCAGTGACGAAAGGCAGGAGAGCGACAGGTTGTCGCGAATCGACAGC
Organism: Enterobacter cloacae complex sp. IR5384; assembly: GCF_049237265.1. NCBI lineage: Bacteria > Pseudomonadati > Pseudomonadota > Gammaproteobacteria > Enterobacterales > Enterobacteriaceae > Enterobacter > Enterobacter cloacae complex sp. IR5384. The sequence goes on from NZ_JBMKHJ010000033.1 coordinate 38,303, forward strand.
CCCAGCACCGCCCCCTCTTTTTTGCGATCTTCCGGCACCAGCGCCACGCCCTGATCGAGGGCATACAGCGGGTCGCGCGGCTGGTACGGCACGCCGTCCAGCTCAAAGCTGCCAGAGGTAAACGCGTCTGCGCCAAACAGGCAGCGGGCCACTTCGGTGCGTCCTGCCCCCACCAGTCCGGCGATACCCAGCACCTCACCCGCGTGGACATGGAAGCTGATGTCATGCAGGGCAATACCGTGCGGATCCAGCGGCGGCTTTTCGCGGCTCAGCCCCTTCACGGCCAGACGGATGGGTTTATCCTCATGGTGGGTTTCGCTGGCGGGACGGCGGTTAAACGCCACGTCGCGCCCGACCATCAGGCGGATCAGCTGCTCTACGTTCGTTTCTGCCACCGCGCCGGTGCCGGTGAAACGGCCATCCTGGAAAACGGTGAAACGGTCGCAGAGCTGGAAAACTTCATGCAGGCGGTGCGTCACATAGATAATGCTCACCCCGCGGTTTTTAAGCTCCCGCACCACACGGTGCAGGCTTTCTACTTCGCTGTCGCTCAGCGCGGCGGAAGGTTCATCCATGATGATCAGCCTGGCGTTGAGAGTCAGCGCTCTCGCGATCTCGACCATCTGCTGCTGGGCCACGCTCAGGCGGGCAACGGGTGTGGTCGGCGCGACGTTCAGCTGCAGGTAATCGAGAATGACCTGCGCCTCCTGGTTTACCGCTTTTTCATCGACGATCAGGTTCCGCTTGCGCGGCTCGCGCCCAAGGAACATGTTTTCCGCGACGGTCATGTTGGGCAGCAGGTTAAATTCCTGATAGATGGTGATAATGCCCTTGTTCTGTCGTTCCACCGGGGAGTCATCTACCGGCAGCGTTTCGCCGTTGAACCAGATCTCCCCGCGCGTTTGCGGCTGCGCGCCCGCAAGTGCCTTCAGCAGCGTGGATTTTCCCGCCCCGTTTTCCCCCAGCAGGGCGTGGATTTCTCCTGGCCCGACGGTCAACTGGGCATTGCTCAGCGCCCAGACGCCGGAAAAGCTTTTCGCCAGCTCGGTCACTTTCAGTAAGGGTTGCGACATCAGTCTGCTCCTCCTCATGATGAGCCGCCAAAGGCGGCTCGGGACATATTAGTTACCGGCCTCACCGATACGCTCAGCCTGCTGCAGGTTCTCTTTGGTGATAAGCGTTGGCGGGTAGTCCGCGCCGGTGATGGCTTTCTTCTCACGCACGTTGGCCACCAGCTGGCTCATTGCCGTTTGCACCGCAAAGCCCGGGCGCTGATCCGCCGTCACCGCCAGCCAGCCGTCACGCACGCGAGCCAGCGCTTCAGGAACCGCATCAAAGCCGGTTACCAGGATTTCACCGGGCTTCACGCCCTGGCTCTGCAGGGCTTCAATCGCCCCCAGCGCCATATCATCGTTGGCGGAGAGGATCACCTGCGGGCGTTTCGGCAGTGACGGCAGAACGCTTTCTACAATGCGCATCCCTTCAGAACGCATCCAGTTGCCGGTCTGATCGGCGACGATCTTGTATTTATCGCCACCCGCTTTCAGGCTGTCGCGGATCCCTTTGGTGCGTTCGATGTTGGAAGAGGAGCCCGGCTGACCGGTGAGCAGAATGATCTCTGCCCCGTCGGGGAATTTGCTTTTCACGAAGTCGCCAATCGCCTGGCCGCCTTTGTAGTTGTTGGCGCCAAAGTGCGGCACTTTCTTCTGACTGTCGACGGAGCGGTCAAGGGTGACCACCGGCAGCTTCGCATCCTGAATTTCATCCACCGCGCTGGAGACCGCGTTCACGTCGTTCGGGGAGACGATGAACCCCTGCGCCCCGCGGGTGATGGCGTTTTCCAGATCAGCCACCTGTTTTGGTGAACTGCCCTGCCCGTCCAGCACCTGCAACTTTACGCCCATCTCTTTTGCGGCTTTCACCGCCGTGCGCTGCATGTGAACTTCAAACGGCATCGCCAGGTTTGGCGTACTGAAAACAATTTGCTCGTTTTCGGCGAGGGCGGCCCCGGACGTCATGGCGATGAGGGCGGCTAAGATCAGCTTTTTCATTATTATGTCTCTCTGTGTAGGGTGGTTGTGTTTAGAGGACGATCTCGCGCTGGCTACGCAGCGACTCCAGCGCTTTATCCGCGAGGTACAGCGCACGTTCACCATCATCGCCGCTGCAGTCAGGCACCGCTTCGCCGCGCAATACCGCAACAAAGTGTTCCCATTCCGCGGCGTAAGCGGATTTGTAGCGCTGCAGGAAGAAGTGTTCCGGCAGCGCGCTGGTGCAACCCTGTTTGCCGTAGTGCTGCACCTGATTTTCAAGGATATTGCCCGCGCAGAGCAGCCCTTCAGAGCCGTGTAGCTCCAGGCGCTGGTCGTAGCCGTAAGAGGAGCGGCGGCTGTTGACGATGGTCGCCATTGCGCCGGAGGCATATTTCAGAACGATAAATGCGGTGTCGATGTCCCCCGCCTCGCCAATCGCCGGATCCACCAGATTACTGCCCTGGGCATACACTGACACCGGCTCTTCACCCATGATGAAGCGCGCCATATCAAAGTCGTGAATGGTCATATCGCGGAACATGCCGCCAGAGACGCGGACATACTCCGCCGGCGGTGGAGACGGATCGCGAGAGATGATCAGCAGCGATTCCGGTTTGCCGATACGCCCGGCCTGGGCGTCGGTTTTCACGCGGCGGAACTGCGGGTCAAAGCGACGGTTAAAGCCGATGAACAGCGGCACGCCGTACTCTTTGACCACTTTCAGGCAGTCACGCACGCGGGCGAGGTCGAGGTGTACCGGTTTTTCACAGAAGATGGCTTTGCCATGACGGGCGGCCATTTCAATCAGGTCCGCATGGGTATCGGTCGCCGAGGCGATCAGCACGGCATGAACGTCAGGGTCGGTCATCGCCTCAACCAGGCTCTGCTGGCGGGCCTGGTACTGCGTGGCGAGACGGGTGGCAAATTCCTGATTCGGGTCAACCACGGACCAGAGTGTGGTCGCGCTGTGGCTGGCGATGTTAGCTGCATGTACCTGGCCAATTCGGCCAGCGCCCAGTAAAGCAATGTTAAACATAACGGCTCCCGGTGTTGGTGAATGCTGTGAACTAACGACCCTTTAAATAAAACATTTATTTCATTTCTATAAATAGTGAAAATTATGTTTTTGAGTGTGGGTTAACACTTTTGAGATGAATGAGATAAATTTTGTTATCAATCTCACAACATGGGAGGGAGGACATCTTCCCCTCACCCCGGCCCTCTCCCTCAGGGAGAGGGAGGGAAAACCGCACCGAACTATCCCCTCTCCCAGTGGGAGAGGGTTAGGGTGAGGGGAAAAAGAAAAATGAAATGAAAATTTCGTTACGGCGGGAAATCTTAATACTGACGTGCTTTTTTCACCTGCGCCTGCGTCTGCGCCGCGGCTTCGCGCACGGCAGGAGACGCCGCTACCTGCGCATCGCCGGTTCGCCACCAGGAGGCGTAATCGTGGGTCATGGTCTTCGGCAGCACTTTGATGTCCAGCAGCGTCGGGCCTGGATGGGCGCGGGACGCCTCCAGCGCCGCCAGCAGGCTTTGCTCATCATGTACCCGCCACGCGCGACAGCCGTAGCTTTCCGCGTTTTGCGCGAAATCGACCTTCACCAGCGGCCCGTCAAGCTGCCCGGTCTGCGGGTTACGGTGGCGATTTTCCGTGCCAAAGCTTCCCATTCCATGTCCCATCTGCAGGTTATTAATGCAGCCAAAGCTGGCGTTATCAAACAGCAGAACGGTGATTTTAATGCCCTCCTGCACCGCGGTTTGCAGCTCGGAGTGCAGCATCATGTAAGAGCCATCCCCCACCATGGCGTAAACCGGTTGCCCGGGTCGGGCAAGCTTTGCGCCAAGCGCCGCCGCAATCTCGTAACCCATGCAGGAGTAACCGTACTCCAGATGATAGGTATCAGGCGTTTTGACCTGCCAGAGGCGCTGTAAATCTCCCGGCAGCGAACCGGCTGCGCCCACCACGATGGCGTTATCTTCAACATGCTGATTAATCAGCCCCAGCACCCGCGTCTGGGTCAGGCGGGTGTTGAGCGTCTCGCCATATTCCGTCAGTTGGGCATCAAGATGGCCCGCCACTTCCGGTGCCTCGTCCGGGCGCCACTGGCGATCCCAGAGACGGCGGCACTCGTCATGCCAGGCGGCTTTCGCCTGCGCAATCTCCTCTCCCCAGCCGCTGCGATACTCCCTGAGCGAGTGGGTTAAGGCCTGCAGTCCGGTCCGGGCATCGGCAATCAGCGCGGTGGCGTCAAGCTTCAGGGCGTCAAACTCGGCCACGTTGAGCAGCAGAAACTCGACGTCCGGGTGGGAAAAGAGCGCCTTGGAGCCGGTGGTAAAATCGGTAAGACGTGTCCCCACGCCAATCACTAAATCGGCCTGCGGCGCAAGCTGGTTGGCGGCCATTCCGCCCGTCACGCCCACCCCGCCCATATTAAGTGGGTGGTCACTTACCAGCGCCCCTTTTCCGGCCTGGGTTTCGGCAAACGGCAGATGCAGCGTCTCGACAAATTCGCGCAACGCCTCATGCGCGCCGGAGTAGCGTACGCCACCGCCGCACACCACCAGCGGACGGCGTTTACGCGCAATCAACGCCTGCGCCTGCGCCAGACGCTGCGGATCTGGCGGTCGACGCTCGATGTGATGCACGCGACGCGCGAAGAAGCTGAGCGGGTAATCCCAGGCTTCGCCCTGTACGTCCTGCGGCAGGCAAAGGGTTACCGCACCGGTATCTGCGGGGTCAGTGAGCGTTCGCATCGCATTTAACATGGCGCTCATTAACTGCTCCGGGCGATTGATGCGGTCCCAGTAGCGGGAGACCGGGCGGAAGCAGTCGTTGGTGCTGATGCTCAGATCGTGATACTGCTCGATCTGCTGCAACACCGGGTCCGGCTGGCGGCTGGCGTAGATATCCCCCGGCAGCAGCAACAGCGGAATACGGTTCGCCGTGGCGGTTGCCGCCGCGGTGATCATATTGGCGGCTCCCGGCCCGACGGAAGAAGTCACGGCGAAAATGCGCTGACGGCGATGCTGTTTGGCGAATCCCGTCGCCATGTGGGCGATGCCCTGCTCATTACAGCCCTGCATTACCTGCAGATGGCCCGGTTCCTGTTCCAGCGCCTGGCCGATGCCCAGCACGTTGCCATGACCAAAAATGGTCGCCACGCCCTCCACGAAGGGTGTTTCAATGCCATCAATGCTGACGTACTGTTGATTAAGGAACCGGACCAGCGCCTGGGCCATGGTCATACGTTCGGTTTGCATAAAACCTCCTGTCAGCCCAGCGTCGGCATGGAGAACGCAGCGCCTGTCTCCTGCTGCATTTCCGGCCAGCGTGCGGTGACGGTTTTCATTCGGGTGTAGAAACGCACGCCGTCGTTACCGTGAACGTTGAGTGCGCCAAAAATCGAGCGCTTCCAGCCGCCGAAACTGTGGAACGCCATCGGCACCGGGATCGGCACGTTAACCCCCACCATGCCCGCCTGCACCTCTTCGCAGAAGCGGCGCGCGCAGCCGCCGTCGCGGGTGAAAATGGCTGAACCATTACCATATTCATGGCGGTTAATCAGATCCACCGCGCTGGCGTAATCTGCTACGCGCACCACAGAAAGCACCGGGCCGAAAATCTCTTCCTTATAGATCGTCATCTCCGGGGTGACGTTATCGAACAGCGTCGGCCCGACAAAGTAGCCCTTCTCGTGACCCTGCACGCTAAAGCCGCGGCCGTCCACGCGCAGATTCGCCCCCTGCGCTTCCCCGCTGTCGATGTAGCCCAGCACCTTGCTGCGGTGCGCAGAGGAGATAAGCGGCCCCATTTCGTTTTCTGGCGTCTGGTCCAGCCCTGGCCCAACGCGCAGCGCGGCAATCTGTTTTTCCAGACGGGCGCAGAGGTCATCGGCGGTTTTATCGCCCACCGCCAGTACCACTGAAAGCGCCATACAGCGTTCCCCCGCCGCGCCGTAGGCCGCGCCCATAATGGCGTTGGTTGCCATCTCCATGTCGGCATCCGGCATTAAAATGCAGTGGTTTTTCGCCCCACCCAGCGCCTGACAGCGTTTGCCGTGGGCGGACGCGGTCTGGTAGATATATTCCGCAATCGGCGTAGAGCCAACAAAGCTCACGGCCTGCACGCGCGGGTCGGTCAATAGCACATCAACGGATTCTTTATCCCCCTGCACCACGTTAAACACGCCGTCCGGCAGGCCGGCCTCTTTCAGCAGTTTTGCCAGCGCGAGCGCCAGAGAGGGATCTTTTTCTGATGGTTTCAGCACGAAGGTATTGCCGGTCGCCAGCGCAATCGGGAACATCCACATCGGCACCATCGCCGGGAAGTTAAACGGCGTGATCCCGGCGCAGACGCCGAGCGGCTGCATCAGCGAGTGGCTGTCCACACCGGTGCCCACGTTAGCAGAGTGTTCACCCTTTTGCAGATGCGGAATGCCACAGGCGAACTCCACCACTTCCAGGCCACGGGTCAGCTCGCCTACCGCGTCGGAGAAGACCTTGCCGTGCTCTTCGCTGATAAGACGGGCCAGACGTTCCATATTCTCTTCCAGCAGCGCTTTGAAGCGGAACATCACACGCGCGCGCTTAAGCGGAGAATGACGCGCCCACGCCGGAAACGCCTGCTGTGCGGCGGCAATCGCCTGCTCCGTTTCCTGTGCCGTACTCATCACCACCTGACGGATCTGCTCGCCGGTGGCCGGGTTGAAGATCGCCTGAACGCGCTGGCCTGAACCGGTGACACATTCGCCGTGAATAAAATTCGCTACCGTCTCCATCCTTAACCTCTCGCTGTTGATACGTGACTGTTATCTGAACACTGTGTACTGAACACTATATATGAAACAAATATTCCATTTTAAGTTGAAATAAAATAAATGATGATTATTGTGATCAAGGATGGATTTTTATGTTAACAGCCAACAACACTGACGCAGCGTGCGCTATTAAGGATTTTCAGGCGATGAAATGAGTGAAGTTTCTGTTTCATTTTTGCTGCCAGATGGATGGCCAACATTTAAAAGACGCGGTTTTGCGTTTAGAATCATAAGACTGTATTTGGGGGATAACATGACGACAGCAACCAGCCTGAACGAACTGCAGCAGCAAATCCGCGATCGCTACGATAGCCTGAGCAAGAGGCTGCAGCAGGTCTCCCGCTATGTACTGGATAATACGAACAGTGTGGCGTTTGATACGGTTGCGGTCATTGCCGAGCGTGCCAATGTGCCGCCCTCGACGCTGATCCGTTTTGCCAATGCCTTTGACTTCACCGGCTTCAACGAGATGAAACAGCTGTTTCGTATGAACCTGGTGGAGGAGACCGCCAGCTACAGCGATCGTGCGCGGCTGTTCCGCGAAATGGAGAGCGAAGCCGTGCCGGAAACGCCGCTCGATATCCTGCAGGAGTTTGCCCGCTCGAACGCGCAGGCGCTGCAGCAGTTGGCCGCCCGCGCCGAACCGGAGATGCTGGAGCGCGCCGTACAGCTTCTGGCCGACGCGGACACCATCTACATCGCCGGACTGCGCCGCTCCTTTAGCGTCGCTGCTTATCTCACCTATGCTTTAAGCCACCTGGAGTGCCGCCCGATTCTGCTCGACGGCATGGGCGGCATGCTGCGCGAGCAGATCAGCCGCATTAAGGCGCGCGACATTGTCGTGTCGATCAGCTTCTCCCCATACGCGGAAGAGACGGTGATGGTCAGCGAAACCGCCGCCAGCGTCGGCGCGCGGCAGATTGTGATTACGGACAGCCAGATTAGCCCACTGGCGACGTTTAGCGATCTCTGCTTTGTGGTGAAAGAGGCGCAGGTGGATGCGTTTCGATCTCAATCGGCAACGCTGTGCCTGGTGCAGTCGCTGGTGGTGGCGCTGGCGTATAGGTTGGGTGAAGGAGAAAAATAAGAATTCAGTCGCCATAAAGTCTGCACCGATACTTACACGTGAAGGTTTAATGCCATATTAGCGACACTCGTTCAATATGGCTTACCCATGGCATATCAACATTTGATTATTCCCCGTTTTGTTAACGAGCGCTTCATTTTTCCACGACTGTGTTTTTCTCAAGGTATAGGGCTTTCACATTTTAATTCGCGCTGCTCGCACATTCCGTACAGGATATCTTAAAAGGTTCAACTATTAGGTATACCTAATTATTTGATGTAGATCTACTTTCTAAAACATCACAATCATTTTCTGAGCTAAAATCTTTAAATGCGCATTTTTTGTATGGCTTAATTTTGATACATGTCCTGTTTGCAGATAAGATTAATAAATATCTATACAAGAAAGGATGACACATGACTTTACATGGAAAGTTTACAATAAATGATGCTGATTACTCGCCACTTGCATTTGATGGTATTGGTGTCTTTATGGCATTTTCTGGTAACGGTGCATACAGGAACAAAGGTGCATGTGGAATTATTCCAAACGTTGGGCCACTACCAAAAGGTAAATATTATATCGTAGATAGGCCTAAAGGAAGTATGGCTAACAGATTTAGAGCCTGGGGTGTCGATACATATAAAAGCATTTTTAGTTATCATGTTGATCATTCAGAATGGTTTGCTTTGTTTCGCGATGATGGAAATGTAGATGATTCTACATTTTACGAAAGCGTAGCCAGAGGTGGGTTTAGATTACATCCGGGTCAGATATCAGAGGGGTGTATAACACTACCTAGCCAATCAGATTACAGCAGGCTAAGAGATGCCCTGTTAAGAACAAAGAAAGAAAAGATTAAAGGCATCGATTTAGAGTCATATGGAACAATTGAGGTAATTATTGGTGGTTATCAGAAAACTTGCCCTTAGTTCCCTTAGAATGATTATATTCATCGGGATATTCGCTATTGTGTCATGGTTAGATGTTGGCTACTTAACTGAACATCCATTAATAAGTAACGAAACAGCTATTAGAATTTCCTATTTGTTTAGCAACAACCCAGCGCCCGAAGATATTTACTACAGTTATGATTATGCATTAATTGTATTTAACGTTCTTATCTCTCTCTTCTTATACATTGTAACAATGAAGTTAGTTAAATTAACAAGGAGTAAATAAAATGCCTATCCCTCCCTATCTGTGGCTAAAAGATGATGGCGGCGCAGATATCAAAGGTTCTGTAGATGTTCAAGATCGTGAAGGCTCTATAGAAGTAATCAGTATGGGTCATGGTGTTAATCTTCCCGTCGATGCAGCCAATGGAAAAATCACCGGAACACGTCTACATTCATCATTTAATTTTGAAAAAGAAATTGATAGTTCTAGTCCCTATCTCTACAAAGCAGCGGCGACAGGTCAAACACTAAAAAGCGCAGAAGTCAGGTTTTATCATATCAATGATGCTGGCCAGGAGGTGTGTTATTACACCGTCTTAATGGAAAATGTAAAAATTACGGGTGTTAATTGTGGTGTGCCCAATGTTAAATTATCCGGTAATGATAAGTTAAATCATATGGAATCCGTCTCTATGCAATATGAAAAGATCACTTGGCGTATTGTAGATGGAAATATCCAATTCTCTGATTCGTGGTACGAGAGGCCAACTGCCTAAATTTCAGTCACGTCCTGTCCACTCTGTCTTGTAGAAACTATGCATTTCGTTGCTAACAGCAGCCAGAAAGTGCCAGACAAAAAAAACAAAAAGCCCGCAGTTACGCGGGCTTAAGGTGTTTTATTGTTTCACGTACAGGCTGTTACCAGACGAAAAATCATTCCCACTCAATCGTAGCCGGTGGCTTACCGCTGATGTCATACACCACGCGGGAAATACCGTTCACTTCGTTGATGATGCGGTTAGACACACGGCCCAGGAAGTCATACGGCAGGTGCGCCCAGTGCGCGGTCATGAAGTCGATAGTTTCCACCGCACGCAGGGAAACAACCCAGTCGTACTTACGGCCATCGCCCATAACGCCGACGGAGCGAACTGGAAGGAACACGGTGAACGCCTGGCTCACTTTGTTATACAGGTCAGCTTTGTGCAGCTCTTCGATGAAGATAGCATCCGCGCGACGCAGCAGGTCGCAGTACTCTTTCTTCACTTCGCCCAGCACACGCACGCCCAGACCCGGCCCCGGGAACGGGTGACGGTAGAGCATGTCGTACGGCAGACCCAGTTCCAGACCGATCTTACGCACTTCGTCTTTGAACAGCTCACGCAGCGGTTCAACCAGACCCATCTTCATCTCTTTCGGCAGGCCGCCCACGTTGTGGTGAGATTTGATGACGTGTGCTTTACCGGTTGCGGATGCCGCAGACTCGATCACGTCAGGGTAGATTGTGCCCTGAGCCAGCCACTTCACGTCTTCCAGCTTCAGCGCTTCTTCGTCGAACACTTCCACGAAGACGCGGCCGATGATCTTACGTTTGGCTTCCGGATCGTTGACACCGGCCAGCGCGTCCAGGAAGCGCTGTTCGCCTTCCACGTGAACGATGTTCAGACCGAAGTGGTCACCAAACATGTCCATGACCTGCTGGGCTTCATTCAGACGCAGCAGACCGTTGTCCACGAATACGCAGGTCAGGTTTTTACCGATAGCGCGGTGCAGCAGCATCGCGGTTACGGAGGAGTCAACGCCACCGGACAGGCCGAGAATGACTTTGTCATCGCCAACCTGCTGACGGATACGCTCAACGGCGTCGTCGATGATTTTAGCCGGGGTCCACAGCGCTTCACACTGGCAGATATCGCGCACGAAGCGCTCCAGCATGCGCATACCCTGACGGGTGTGGGTCACTTCCGGGTGGAACTGCACGCCGTAGAAGCGTTTCTCTTCGTTCGCCATAATCGCGAACGGGCAGCTTTCGGTGCTGGCAACGGTCACGAAGTCGGACGGGATAGCGGTCACTTTATCGCCATGGCTCATCCACACGTCCAGCAGCGGTTTGCCGTCTGCGGTCAGGGAGTCTTCGATACCGCGCACCAGCGCGCTATCGTTCACCACTTCAACCTGTGCGTAGCCAAACTCACGCTCGTTGGAGCCTTCTACGTGGCCGCCCAGCTGCATTGCCATGGTCTGCATACCGTAGCAGACGCCGAATACCGGCACGCCCGCTTCGAACACATACTGCGGCGCACGCGGGCTGTTCTCTTCGGTGGTGCTTTCCGGGCCGCCGGACAGGATAATGCCGCTTGGATTGAATTCGCGAATCTGTGCTTCCGTGACATCCCACGCCCACAGTTCACAGTAAACGCCCAGTTCACGCACGCGACGCGCCACCAGCTGAGTGTACTGAGAACCAAAGTCCAGGATGAGAATGCGATGTTTATGAATGTTTTCCGTCATTGACGCTAATTCCGAGGCAAGTGAAACAAAAACAGAGCGCCCGGCATGAGCCGGGCGCGGAAACTTATCAGGAGCCCAGACGGTAGTTCGGGGACTCTTTGGTGATCGTCACGTCGTGAACGTGGCTCTCCTGGATACCCGCACCGCTGATGCGTACGAATTCCGCTTTAGTACGCAGCAGGTCAATGGTACCACAGCCGGTCAGACCCATACAGGAGCGCAGGCCGCCCATCTGCTGGTGAATGATCTCTTTCAGACGGCCTTTATAGGCAACGCGGCCTTCGATACCTTCCGGCACCAGTTTGTCAGCGGCGTTATCGGTCTGGAAGTAACGGTCAGAAGAACCTTTGGACATCGCGCCCAGAGAGCCCATACCACGGTAAGATTTGTAAGAACGGCCCTGGTAGAGTTCGATTTCACCCGGGGATTCTTCAGTCCCTGCCAGCATGGAGCCAACCATCACCGCGGAAGCACCTGCGGCGATCGCTTTAGCGATGTCGCCAGAGAAGCGGATACCGCCGTCTGCGATGACCGGAATACCGGTGCCTTCCAGCGCTTCAACCGCGTCAGAAACCGCAGTGATCTGTGGAACACCTACACCGGTCACGATACGGGTTGTACAGATGGAGCCTGGGCCGATACCCACTTTCACCGCGCTGCAACCTGCATCAGCCAGCGCGCGAGCACCTGCGCCCGTCGCCACGTTACCGCCGATGATCTGCAGATCAGGATATTTCGCACGGGTGTCGCGAATACGTTGCAGAACGCCTTCGGAGTGGCCGTGGGAGGAGTCAATCAGCAGCACGTCAACGCCTGCGGCAACCAGCGCATCAACACGCTCTTCGTTACCGGCACCTGCGCCAACCGCAGCGCCTACGCGCAGACGGCCATGCTCGTCTTTACAGGCGTTAGGTTTACGTTCTGCTTTCTGGAAGTCTTTAACGGTGATCATACCGCGCAGGTGGAAGTTCGCATCCACAACCAGCGCTTTCTCAACGCGTTTTTCGTGCATTTTTGCGAAGACGACATCACGCGCTTCACCTTCACGCACGGTCACCAGACGCTCTTTTGGCGTCATATATACGCTAACCGGCTGGTTCAGGTCGGTCACGAAACGCACGTCACGGCCGGTGATGATACCCACCAGCTCGTTCTCTTCGGTCACCACCGGGTAACCGGCAAAGCCGTTACGTTCGGTCAGGGCTTTCACTTCGTGAAGGGTGGTGGTTGGCAGAACGGTCTGTGGATCGGATACGATGCCGGATTCATGCTTCTTCACGCGGCGAACTTCTTCAGCCTGACGCTCGATAGACATGTTTTTGTGAATAAAGCCAATGCCACCTTCCTGTGCCAGGGCAATAGCCAGGCGCGCTTCAGTCACGGTGTCCATTGCCGCAGAGAGCATAGGAATGTTCAGGCGAATGGTTTTCGTCAACTGCGTGCTGAGATCGGCAGTATTCGGCAGAACGGTGGAGTGAGCGGGAACGAGGAGGACGTCGTCAAACGTCAGTGCTTCTTTAGCGATACGTAGCATGGGCAATATCTCTGACCTGGGTGGTTAAATATTGCCGTGGCATTATACAGAGCGTAACCGATTGCATCCACACTTTTTTATAAAAAAACCTTGCACTCCCCTCTCAGCAGGTTACTATCGACTGAATAACTTGCTGATTTAGAATTTGATCCCGCTCACATGTTATCCTCTCAATCCCCCTCAATTTATACTGTCAGCCGCCTGAATCAGACGGTGCGTTTGCTGCTTGAGCAGGAAATGGGGCAGGTCTGGATCAGCGGTGAGATCTCTAACTTCACGCAGCCCGCTTCCGGCCACTGGTACTTTACGTTAAAAGACGACACCGCCCAGGTGCGCTGTGCCATGTTCCGCAACAGCAACCGCCGCGTGACGTTTCGTCCTCAGCATGGCCAGCAGGTGCTGGTGCGCGCCAATATCACATTGTATGAACCGCGCGGCGACTACCAGATTATCGTCGAGAGCATGCAACCTGCGGGCGAAGGCTTACTCCAGCAGAAGTATGAACAGCTTAAGGCTGCGCTTTCGCAAGAGGGGTTGTTCGACCAGCAGTATAAAAAGCCCTTGCCCTCACCAGCCCACTGCGTTGGGGTAATCACCTCGAAAACCGGTGCCGCGCTGCACGATATTTTGCACGTCCTCAAGCGTCGCGATCCTTCCCTGCCCGTTATCATCTACCCGACCGCAGTTCAGGGTGACGATGCACCAGGCCAGATTGTGCGTGCCATTGAGCTGGCGAACGCGCGTCATGAGTGCGACGTATTAATCGTTGGGCGTGGCGGCGGCTCGCTGGAAGATTTGTGGAGCTTCAACGACGAGCGCGTGGCGCGGGCTATTTTTGCGAGTGCTATTCCCATCGTGAGCGCGGTCGGGCATGAAACGGATGTGACGATAGCCGATTTCGTTGCAGATTTACGCGCGCCTACGCCGTCTGCTGCGGCAGAAGTGGTGAGCCGCAATCAGTTGGAGCTGCTGCGTCAGATCCAGAACGGCCAGCAGCGCCTCGAGATGGCGATGGACTACTTCCTCGCTAACCGTACCCGCCGCTTTACCCAGCTTCATCACCGCCTGCAGCAGCAGCATCCACAGCTTCGCCTTGCGCGTCAGCAAACCGTGCTGGAGCGTCTGCGCCAGCGGATGAACTTCGCGCTGGATAATCAGCTCAAGCGCGCGATGTCGCGTCAGCAGCGCGTGACGCAGCGCCTGAATCAGCAAAACCCGCAGCCGAAAATTTACCGCGCACAAACGCGCATTCAGCAGCTGGAGTATCGTCTGGCAGAAACTGTCCGGGCACGACTTAGCACCACCCGCGAACGCTTTGGCAATGCGGTGACCCATCTTGAAGCGGTTAGCCCACTTTCTACCCTGGCACGCGGCTATAGCGTTACCACCGCCACTGACGGCAAAGTGCTGAAGCAAACCAAACAGGTGAAAGCCGGAGACGTGCTGACCACCCGTCTGTCGGACGGCTGGGTGGAAAGCGAAGTGAAAGGCGTGATGCCGGTAAAAAAACCTCGCGCCCGTAAAAAGGCGTAATCAGCGATGGCTCTCTGGCGTGACGGCTAGCATCAGCCAGGACATGCCTGAAAAAATCGCCAGCGCAGCCACTGCGCTCGTTAACCCCAGAAGCAGGCCAAAAAGGATAGCCCCCACAACCTGCCCACCTGCCAGCATAAGAAAGGCCAGGCTGACTCCAGCCGCAGGTGAAGGATGTGCGATCTCTGCCCCCTTCACCAGCAATACCCCGGACAAAATCACATACCCCGCGCCGCTCATGGCCACTGCCGGAATAAGCCACCAGGAGAAACCGTGGCTTACTGTCAGAACCGCCATAGAAATGGCCATGAAGATCTGGGATAAACGATAGACCCCCCGCATGCCGATACGCCTTGCCATACTTCCGGTAAATATGGCAACAATCCCCGCCCCGCCGCTTATCAGCCAGAGAACATTGGTCGCTGCGCTATCCAGCTCCGTGTGACGCATAAGTATTTCCGGGCCAAAGCTCCACCATGCGGCGCTGGCCATACCGCTGATAAAGGCAATCCCCAGCAGCCGAAACATGCCGGGTTTGCGTACGATAGATAGCACCTTTGGCGTTGACTCACGGGATTTCGCCGCAGATGACGGCAGATACCGCCACAAAGCCGGCAGGCACAGCAGCGCCATAATGGCGAACACAACGCAGGCTGCCCGCCAGCCCCCGGGCATGAAAAACAGAACGGGCACCGAGAGAATGATCCCACCGCTCGTTCCGGCATTGATGGTGGTATTCACATGGAGCTGACGGTCGGAGGCGATCCTGTCATTAACCGCCCCGGCAAGGGCCGGTGAGGCCAGGCCGGAGCTCAGCCCGGCAATAAATAAACCTGTCGCCAGCATCGTTGAATGTGCCGAAGTCGCGAGAATGAACAACCCCGCGGCGGCGGCGATGGCCGCCAGCAAGGCGGGCAAACGAGGCCCTACGCGCGCAATAAGGTATGAGGCCATAAATATCGACATGCAATACGCCGCATAACTACAGGAGGCTATAAACCCCGCCACCTGCGGGGTGAAAGGGATAGCCTGGCGGATATCAGGCAGCATCAGGCCCCACGAAAACCTTGCCATACCATAGGTCACCGCGATGATTGAAAACCCGGTTATGCTCAGCGAAGTCTGTCTGTTCATTACGCTCCTCTTACTTAATGCCGTTTAAAAAACCTAAACGGTGGTGAAGCGTTGCGCCAGTTTTTAAGGAGACGAATTGTCCGACTTACAACCAGCACCGGTTTAATGTTTTACACTTAAGAAGATTCTTTTTTCGGCATTGCCAGAAAACAGGAGAGTTGCATGACCCGAATTCACAGCGTGATCCCCCCCTATATTCTTCGTCGTATTATCGAAAGCGGTTCAGAGCCGCAGCAGCGCTGCGCCCGCCAGACTTTAACCCATGTTCAGACGCTGATGGCCCACATGCCTGGTAAACCTGCCGCGCCGCACGTGAGCAAAGCCGGACAGCTGGAGCGTGATATCTACGATGCGAAACAGACCCAGGAGTTGCCAGGCACGCAGGTGCGCTATGAAGGCCAGCCGTCCAATGGGGATGTGGCCGTCGATGAAGCCTATGACTATTTAGGCATCACCCACGATTTCTTCTGGAAAGAATACCAGCGTGACTCGCTCGATAATAAAGGGCTGATCCTCACCGGCACCGTGCATTATGGCCGGGAATACCAGAACGCCTTCTGGAACGGTCAGCAGATGGTCTTTGGCGATGGCGACGGGGAAATATTTAACCGTTTTACCATTGCCATCGACGTTGTGGCGCACGAACTCAGCCATGGCGTTACCGAGACCGAAGCCGGGCTGATCTATTTTGAACAATCGGGTGCGCTGAATGAGTCCCTGTCGGACGTGTTTGGCTCGCTGGTTAAACAGTATCACCTGAAGCAAACCGCCGACCAGGCCGACTGGCTGATTGGCGAAGGTCTGCTGGCGAAAGGGATTAACGGCAAAGGGCTGCGCTCCATGTCGGAGCCGGGCACCGCCTATGATGATCCTCTGCTCGGTAAAGATCCGCAACCGGCGCACATGAAGGATTTCATCAAAACGCGTGAAGATAACGGCGGCGTCCACCTGAACTCCGGCATTCCCAACCGGGCGTTTTATCTGGCCGCAACGGCAATCGGCGGCTATGCCTGGGAAAAAGCGGGTTATGCCTGGTACGACACAGTTTGCGATCGCAATCTGCCACAAGATGCGGATTTTGATGCCTTCGCAAAACTGACGATAGCCCACGGCGAAAAGCGCTCGGGCAGCGACGTTGGGGCGGCGATAAGACAAGCCTGGGAACAGGTGGGAGTGCTGTAAATGCAGGTTCCGGAACTGACGGATGACGCCGTGGTTGAGCTGGCCCGGGAAGGCGGCGTCGCTTTTATTCCCAGGCTGAGCGGCCAGCGCACCATCACGCTCTCATCTCTCAATGAGGCGCAGCGTCAGCGCGTGGTGAGTATTCTGGAGCAAGCCATTCCGCGTGGGCAACCGCCTGGTCAGACCTCGTCACCAGGCAGCGGTGACCAGCGTTATTTTCGTATCCAGATCTTCTGGACCCGGCACAACGAAGCGCAGTATACCGATATTATTGTGCTGGTACCGGAGCAGGAAGCGCCCGAATCGCTGGTTGAACTCTGGCAGAAAGGCGAAGGCTGCGTGTGTGATTAAGCCCCGACAGGGACGAACTCCACGCGTTTTTTAGAGATCAGGCCGTGGCCGTTCTGGCAGAAATAGTCCACCGCACCGCAGGCCTTTAATACCTGGAGTGGCTGATGGCACTCCGGACAGCGGGCTTCGAGCGCAATATCTTTATGACAGTGTTCGCAGTAAGCCACGCCGTTTTGCGGCTCCAGCTCAGTATGGCAGGTCGGACAGGCGATCGACATAGTAACTCCTTAAGCAAGTTGCCGGGGCGAAGCGGTCGCCCCGGCGGATCGATTATACCGCCTCAGTGGCAGGTTTCGTCCGGGCATTTTCCAGCATGCGACGAACCGGCACAATGAGAACGATCAGTACCGCAGCACATATCAGCAGCGCGATGGAGCAACGCGCGAAGAGATCTGGCAGCATATCCAGCTGGTCGGCCTTCACGTGGCCGCCAATCAGACCGGCAGCCAGGTTACCCAACGCACTTGCGCAGAACCACAACCCCATCATCTGACCGCGCATTCTTTCTGGTGCCAGCAGGGTCATGGTGGCCAGACCAATCGGGCTCAGACACAGTTCACCCAGCGTCAGCATCAAAATACTGCCTACCAGCCAGAACGGCGAAACGCCTGCCCCGCCGTTGCTCAGCACATTCTGCGCCGCCAGCATCATCAGGCCAAAGCCCGCCGCCGCACAGAGAATACCGATAACAAACTTGGTGATACTGCTCGGGCGAATGTTCATGGTGGCAAGCTTCGGCCACGCCCAGCTGAATACCGGTGCTAGCAGAATGATGAACAGGGCGTTGATCGACTGGAACCATACGGCCGGAATTTCGAAATCACCGATCATGCGATTGGTGTAGTCGTTGGCAAACAGGTTAAAGGAAGTCGGTTTCTGTTCAAACGCGGACCAGAAGAACGCAGCGGAAACCAGCAGGATAAAGCAGACCAGCAGTCTGGCGCGCTCTTTACGGGTCAGGCCGGCGAAGATGAACAGATAAATAAAGTAGAGCGCAACGGATGCCGCAATCACATAGACCAGCATACTGGCCACCGCGACCGGGTTAATCACAATGACCCCCTGGGCGATCAGCGTGACGAGAACCGCCACCCCAACCGCCAGCGCCAGCAGCCACGCGCCCACGCCGTTGCGTTTGACCACCGGGCTGTTCCAGGTGGAATCGAGGCCCACTTCGCTGTCGTAGCGCTTCATGGACGGGACAGCAAACACGCGGAAGATAATCAGCGCCACCAGCATCCCGATGCCGCCAATACCAAAGCCCCAGTGCCAGCCGTGGGTTTTAATCAACCAGCCGGAAATCAGCGGCGCAATGAACGAGCCCATGTTGATGCCCATGTAGAACAGCGAGAATCCGCCGTCACGACGCGCATCGCCTTTTTTATACAGGGTGCCGACCATCACGGAGATACAGGTCTTGAACAGGCCCGATCCCAGCACAATAAACATCAGGCCGATAAAGAACAGGTTGTTCCCCATCACCGCCGAGAGCGCAATCGACAGGTGGCCGAGCGCAATCAGAATCGAACCGTACCAGACGGCTCGCTGCTGGCCGAGCCAGTTATCGGCCAGCCAGCCACCCGGCAGCGCGGCCAGGTACATGGTACCGGCGAAGATACCGACAATCGCCGAGGCGTTTTCACGCGCCAGCCCCATGCCGCCGTCATAGACGGTGGCGGCCATAAAGAGGATCAGTAACGGACGAATGCCGTAAAACGAGAAACGCTCCCACATCTCGGTAAAGAACAGCGAACCGAGCGGATAAGGATGGCCGAAGAACGTTCGGCTTTCTTTTTGATTAACAGAGGATTGCATAATTCTCCCAAAAGGTATGTCGTTGTGCTGAAAGCACCGCGCGTACGCCGGCCAGTTACGTATCTGACCGATTTTTTACATGCGGCGAAAAATGAGTTAACCATTTGATAACCAGGCGCTAGTTTTGTCTAGTACCAGACCCTGGACTTTAAGATGAAAATTCGACGATTGTCTACTTTCTTAGATTTAAACATGGTTAAAAGCGAATAGTGATTGACATCACACAGGGAAGGCAGGCGTTTTGTATGGGCAAAAAAAACCCGCGACAGGCGCGGGTTTTCGTGAGACAGGCAAAGTTTATTTGCTTTTCTTAATGTGAAAGCACATACACAACATAACTAATTGTTATTTATTGCTTTTTAATCAATCGCACACGTATGCGTACACCCTTGGGTACACCAAAAAGGACCATCGATAACTTCTAGAAGTTTAGTTGACCGATGACACAGAGTGACAATACTTATACCTAAACCTTATTTTTTGTACTGGCCTAGGAGTTTAGATTCTTTAGAGTAGTTAAAGAAATTAACGGCTCATCAAATGATGAGCCGAAAGTTACTCACTTCAGCGCTGAATTAATAGCATTTATCAGATTAGTACACCCCTGAATCTCATTTTCTGTTAAATCCGAAATAGTATGCTCTCTTGACCATGACCTGCTCCCCGTTGATTAGTACACCCCGATGTTAGTAATGTCTTCATAAGCCACATGAGGACATCCCCATGAAGAAGCGTTTTTCCGACGAACAGATCATCAG
>NZ_JBMKHJ010000034.1:0-52409 GCF_049237265.1 Enterobacter cloacae complex sp. IR5384
CTGATGATCTGTTCGTCGGAAAAACGCTTCTTCATGGGGATGTCCTCATGTGGCTTATGAAGACATTACTAACATCGGGGTGTACTAATCAACGGGGAGCAGGTCAGGCATCATACACAGGTGGTAACCCCCAGGGAAACTCTATGAGTGATAATTTATTCCTGCCCCAGTCAAAATATAAAACCTTATCTAACTAGCTTTCTTAGTATTTTATAAATGAAGTGAAATTAACGAAGAAGTTTTACATTGTAAAGTGAGCAAAAATATTTACCATTCAACTGGCAAAATTTACAATCTGCAGCCCTTAGCCTGAGAAAATGCACATTAACAGAATAATCATCAAGTCCGATAGAGGCATAACTTACGTCCTCAAACATATCAGAAATAAATGAGTTGAAATTACAAAAATTAACTTCACTTAACATCTTGAACACCGCAGAAATATATCTATCATGCATTATCTTGACTTCGATAACCTTAGATAAACTTGAATGCGACTTACATTTGAAGAGATCAAAGAGAAAGTAAATCAGCATATTTTTATTGTCCGAAATCCATTTTAAAATTTTATTACGTGCACATGGTAATATATACACTGGATTTTTGAAAGGGTTTGAAACGTCAACCACAAGGGAACAATAACCATGAGGATTTATTCCACTTATAATTAAGTCACTAAGTCCTTTCACTGCATTCAAATAGTTATCAAAACAAACCTCATATAAACTGGTACTATGAACTGCACATTTAGATTCAAACAACCATCTATGACGCAGATAACCAATGCCTTTAGAGTGTATATCTTCAACAATACATTTGTGACAGTAACGAATGTTTGAGATGTTTACCAATGGATATGAATTAGTTATGTGAAAATTTTTCCGACAGGCATCTTCAACAGCGTTAAAATACCCGTAAACACCAGAAGATAACGACACTATATTGGAAGTTAGTATATAACCATTTCTAGTGGCAAGAATGTCATATATATCCTGCAAGCTATGCAATTTGTACATATCAATCAGTTCGAAACGAGGAAAGGCATCGTACCTTAGTGCGCCATGCTTTGATATTATGTTCCTGCAATTGGATAAGTTATACATTATCTGTGAACGCAGAAGAAAACTGTGCCACAATTCATTTTCGTAAACCATATAACTCCCTCTTATTTAATTAGTTCCATTTTTCTGAGAAGTATCATTGTCATTGGTAGTTTATCTCTGTATTTCAAAAGCCAGCCATGCCCTCCCAGTAAAGCATCTAGACTTGTAAGTGACATCGAGTACTGCCCCTGAGATAAAACATCATTTATTAATGATGATGAGATAATATCTCTCTCGCTCCAGTCTACTCTTTTATTTTTATAGCATCGTATTGTTTTAGGAAGACAGGAATTAAGCCAGTCACATTCATGTTTATTTAGCCAATAGAAACTTGCATAACAACTTTCTTTGACTAACTTTCGTGTTATAGAAACGGATTGATTATGTATAAATCTTAATATTGTCTGCTTATGACGCCGTCTTAAAGAATCTTTTTTACATTTTTTACGCCATGAGCATAAACCGTAACAAGATGAAATTACAGAGGATACAGCTCCTTCCGATAATGAGTTTTTCTCAGCTATGGATGCCAGACTAAACCCCCTTACAGCCATAGACTTGATAAGCAATTCAGTGAATATATTAATTTTTGTGTTTCGCTTAAACGCCCTCAGGTATTTTTTATAAATAAGTGTTTTAATGTAACATCTGCTGCGACTAAATTCCTTCCCAAGGTTGCTAACACTAGTATTATTTTCAACTATATGAAAACTGTATTTCTTATGACTTTTAAAGATTTCTTTCTTTTTATTAGTACGACTTCCTGCATACGTTGGCCAGCAAGTATTTAACAAACAATAACAAAGCAAAAGATGCTTTGTGGGATGCTGACAACATTTGTCTTTGAGTATAGGCTCCCAGTAATGATAATCAGTTAGGGATGTTGGTATAAGTCCCGATGAACCCTCCCCAAATAACTGGCACTTAGCATAAACATGTGCGTAGAATACATTTTTCTTTAAATTTCCATCCAATGATAATAAATTCAACTTTTTAAGTACATCCATGTAATTGGGGTGTGTAATATCTTTTCTTCTGATTATATTTAGGGACTCATAACAAAACTTAGCAAAATCGAAGTCTATCTCATTGCTAAGTTGTTCTGTATACGAAACAGGAGGCATCAGTCCAATACGTATGTGCGGTGAAGAAGGGACATGGATGCTTTCAAGCGCTACCGGATGCCGATGGCAGGTTGTAACCCCATGAAGCTGATGCGCCAGATGCCAATAAGTAACACCATAATGAAAAGTATCTTCACGAGCGCAAACCGGGCAAAACTTCAATAGTGTGCGCTGCCCTAGTGAAAAATTACTAAGGCGGCACAATCGATTAAGCCTGGCAGGGGTCGTGTTGAAATCCATAATTTCATTACGACTGATTGGTAGTGCCCAGGCAAAAAGAGGGAGTAAAGTCTGTTCATGCCAGAGCTGATCTGCACTTTCGGATGTATGAAGAGAAATAGCCTTTAATCCTGAATTGAGAATTGGATGGACGTTCATATCAGGTTTGTTGAAAATGATCGTTAACAGAGAAGATGGGGACATACCGTACACGGTAGTTGTCCGACAAAACCGGCTGAACAAGGATTCATCAGGCAAAACAGGCAACATTCTCATTTCCCACACCTCTCTTTGACCGTTACGAACTGTTACCTCATTACAATTTATTAAGTGGATCTATATTTATAAGCCCGCAACGCTGAAGAGCATCGTAGGTATTTTTCTTTTCAGCTGTTCTGTTGATAACAAGATCGTGGTCAAGAGACAGTATTTTCTCGTCGAAATTGCGCAAAACCTCGTCTATTTTTCCTACGAATTCCTTGTGCTGTGGCCTGTCTATATCCCCAGGGATCAAAGACTTTAGGGACTTCTCTGCCATGATTTTAGCCGAAGCATCACCCTCATTAGATGCAGAGAGCCATTTAGCTTCCTCATCTTCAGTCGCGGCCCCCGGGAGTGGAGTATCCTTATATTCCTCCGTATGACTCACGAGTACCGGTACAGAGGCCGACAAGACTGCGCCAGTGATGATTTCATTGCCGCTACCGATAACCTTTAATTGTGCCCCCCGATAAATCATCTGAGCCAATCCAATATTGCCTTTAGATAAAATGAATAATTTTTCGTTTAACTCATCATTTAATGGAGTTTCAACATTTGTCCATTGTAATGGCCATAAATAATGAATAAACGATTGCCAGTCTTGTGAATCGTATCTAACATTCTTAATTTTCATGTAACCACCAGACTCTGCCCGCCTGGCAATTCTCATTTTCTTTGTCAGCGTCTCGTCAAAAGGATGATTTCCACAAAAAACCATAGATACCCCCATGGAATCTACAATTTCATGTAAAAAATCAATCAACTTACTCTCACCCCCGGTTCTTGAAAATTTAAGCCTCTGCATTTCATCAATAACAAGGATACCCAAAAATGATGATTTAATTCTTTGTGCAATCTGGCGAGCCAGAGCACCATTTCTAATCTCAGGTGTAGTTCGTTCAATACCAATTGCATCATCTAATTTTTGTAAAATCTCTTCACAAAGG
The DNA here is from genome assembly GCF_049237265.1 of Enterobacter cloacae complex sp. IR5384. Lineage (NCBI taxonomy): Bacteria > Pseudomonadati > Pseudomonadota > Gammaproteobacteria > Enterobacterales > Enterobacteriaceae > Enterobacter > Enterobacter cloacae complex sp. IR5384. The sequence goes on from NZ_JBMKHJ010000034.1 coordinate 3,655, forward strand.
TCTCTCACACTTGAATTGTATGGACAATTAATCTTTACCCATACAATTTGCTTACTGAAGCCGGGAAAAACTCCTTTATAGCTGCTGTGTTCTATAATCTGAGGGAAATGATCCATGACTTGCTCAATCATGGTAGTTTTTCCAGAACCACTCATTCCAACTATCGTAATAGTTTCAGCCTGGGATTTAAAATATCCACTTTCTGGCTCAATATCAGGACGCTCATTTCCATAGTAATGAAGATATTGAATTGTTCCGCTTTTTAAAGGATTACGAGCTGCATAGCTTTCCCTAAGTGCCCGTAAGATCATCTTATAAGCCTGGATAAGATTGGTTTGAGGGCAACGGAATTTCTTTATACGTTCGACATACTGCTCTCTAACATTCGCCGGGGCAGTCCAGCGGATTTTTTCGTCAATTTCGGGGAAATAACTCATTTCCAGAAGTACTTCATCTTCCGTAAGCGCTTCAGGAAGTGCTTCAATTAAGGGATTGCCACGATACTCAGGTAACTCCTGTTCTTTATATATCGCTGAAACGCGCCGTATAAGATTCATTATTCTGCGTCCTCAGTCTTCTTCTTACCTTTTAACCATCTTTGTTTCTCCTCCCGGCCAGGCAAAAGCAGAACATTACTGGATGAAGGAAGTAGGGGTTCAGATCTTCCATTAGCAACATGAGTTCGCCCTAATGAATCAAGTTCATTTTTCCTGTTCTTTTTAATATCTTTACCATGTACCCGGCGAGATTCGTATATTTCATTTAATCTTTCGTTACCTTTCCTGTTAAATTCATCTTTATTATTGATATTGCTGAGCGAATCCAGAGTAAATAAATTAATTTCTTTTTGAGTATCTACCCAATCAGCCATTACATCTGTATCAAGATGAGCTTTCCCTTTAAATACATCTCTTTTCTTAAGTAGGTAATGTTTTTTGAAAATGCTATTTTTGTCAAATCTTACATATATATAATCTACGCAATTGTCATCTATTCTTGCTTCACAAGTGGTTCTTCCAAATACTCTGACACCTGATGCAATTTCAGGATCACATTCATAAAAAAGATTATTGTACTGAATCCCACCGGCGGTAATGTTAGCGTTCACAGGGATTAACAATCGTGCGATCACTTCGTCGGCCCCAACGGCTCTTGCGCTGAATCTCCCGTGCTTTAAGCTTATCATCCAACTATTTTTTGGTGATATTACGAGATCATTTTCAATCAGTAAGGGATTGATATAAGCCAGTTCCTCATACGTTCTCTGATTATGTGCAAGTATCTCCCGAATCAGTAAAGACGTGACCTCCTGAATCGTTAAACAAGCCCTGGATTGCGGTGTTGGCTCTCCTTTAACAATCTTTCCCCTTCGTGTTGTTCCAATAAGCCTATGAATAACCTCATCATTCAGAATGCCGAAACAGCGTTCAACAATGCTTTTTCTGTCGCCTCTACCGACTGGCGCAAACTCAAGTTTTGTCAGGGGGGTCATCTCTTCCTGAGGTTTAAGACCAATCATCTCCCCGTTGTCACACATCAATGTTAATGGAATGTGAGAACAAGGCCAATCATCATCAGTAATAGAGATTCCAAATAATCTACAATATTCTTTTTTTGGCATAAAGCAATTTGCTAACGCTTGTCGGGCGGCTCGCCATGAAGCATGGTATAAAGAAACATGAAGGCCAACAATCATTCTTGTTGCACGATCCACCACTGTATAAATAGTAGGACGCCCAATGACTTTTCGTCTGTTTAAACTCGAAATAAGATGTACATCAGCGACAGTTGAGTCTATTTCGAAAACATCACCCGGCAAAACAGTTGTATTAGCCACACTACCTAAAAGCGCCCGCATTTTGAGGTCTATTTCTTTTTTCGTGTTCTTCTTATTTATCGAGAAATCTTTAGTGAAGAGTTTTTTATTCCAGTATGAAAATTGTTTTAAAGAAGGAACATATGGAGCTCTATTTTCTAGGTTTGCTGTTTTAATTTCATCCCTAAAATACAAATCAATATGTCTCTCTAATGTTTTCTTTATCGTATCTCCGTTAACTTTATAATGATACGTAATGAGAGATTTTCTAATATTATTTATATCTCTTTCATTAAGAATGAAAACACGTGATCGTTCATTAGGTAATGCTCTGTTTTTTTTGGAATTCCCAAGTTTAATTTCATGTTTGATTCTACTTTTCCCAGCGGCGCCACAGTTCGAGAATGCGGGTAGCAATGCATAAATATCCTGCCCATGTCGCCAATACAACGCCAGAAGCGTTCTGATAGTATATTGTGATATTTTTTTATTTCTTGAGTAATCCATTAAAAGGTGCGACTTTTTATGTAATGCATAGTCGAACAGAAACATTCTGTCATCTACAAGATCTTTAATGATATTGTAATTTTCATCTCGCCTTCCTCTGTCTTTATCTGTTAATTCTTTCTCATCTACTAACATATATGAAGGATATATATAATCTTTACAAGTTATGCTATTTGATTCAATATAATATTTAAACATTGAAAATGAGAAAGGGATTGGCTTACCCGTTTTTTCTGATTTTATTTTAAACAAAATTAACAAATCGACCTTTCTGTCAAAATCCAAAACACGGTAAAGTCCCTCTGCAAGCAAATCAGTGCCTTGAGAGAGCCAGACTGAATTCCTAATAATATCCATTTGCGTTCAGTCCTATATAGTGGTCATTGGAAATTATCTTTATCAGACCGGTTTCGAGTATTGGATATGATAAATCAACATTTATCATTTTTAATCCAATCATTGCCTGCAATAACATCATCGCTTCTTGTGCATCTACCCCAAAGATTGATGAAATCATTGCACGTAGTCCTACTATGGGATAAACATCTGGTTTAAGCTTCCATAGGATTTTATCAAGAGGATATTTATCATAAAATTCAGAACCATCTCTTAATACAGAAGTAGCCCAGCAAATGTTTTTACCGACGACGTTATTGAGTTCCGAGCCAACATAAATTTGAAACTCAACATCAATCAACTGCCAAAACATCCTCTCTATTTCAAGTTTTTGGGCTTCGCGTTCAGGTATGCTCTCGTTATGTTTTACTGCTATAGCTTTGTATCGAAGTCCGCCTTCAGGAGTTCTCAAGGTCAGTAAAAAATCGGTTGTCATAACATTCAGAACTTCGACAGGTACTCCTCTTACTCCCCTCACCATAGGATGTTGAAAATGTAGATGATTTGCTATTTGTTGGGTAAGCCGGAGAGGAAAGAGTGGGAATTGTTCCCGGATATCAATCACCGAGTCATTAAACTCAGCCAGATAGAAAAAGTTACTTTCGACAGAAGAAAGGAGATGATGGTTTCGAAACGTCTTAAGGCCAAAGACTATCGAACGGTTTCCACGGGATTTAACGTCCTGAGCTCTAAGCCAGGGCTGATAACTTTGGCCATAGCCCACTCCTATGCCGTCACCTAGCGCATTTTCATAATCCAAATAGGATTTGAGACGCCTACCCCTAGCCATGATCGTACCCTAAAAACGACATTGATACGTACCTATATGTGCATTTTATAGTCTCCAACCCTATAACCACACATTCAGTAAGTATACAACATTAGCGTCGTTTTTTGAGAATGGTTACAACTTTAGTGCTTTGTGTACAACTTTATTGTCCTCGGACATCGGCCAGCGCCTGCGCACACGCCCAGGCACTGGCCCACGCCCACTGGAAGTTATACCCGCCGAGCCAGCCGGTCACATCCATCACTTCACCGATGAAGTAGAGGCCCGGCACGTTGCGCGCTTCCATCGTGCGCGAGGAGAGCTCATTCGTGTCGACACCGCCCAGCGTGACCTCCGCCGTGCGGTAGCCTTCGGTGCCGTTGGGCTGCACGCGCCAGTTTGTCAGGGTCTCTACCAGCGTCTCCTGCTCGCGGCTGTTAAGCTGCTTAAGGGAAACATCCGGGATCTGCCCTAACCCCTGCAAACACTCCACCAGACGCTTCGGCAACTGCATCGCGAGGGTATTTTTCAGGCTCTGATTCGGGTGCGCCGCACGCTGTTCATTGAGGAACGCATCCAGATCGCACTCCGGCAGCAGGTTAACCGTGACGAACTCGCCCGGCTGCCAGTAGCTGGAGATTTGCAGCACCGCCGGGCCGGAGAGGCCGCGGTGGGTAAAGAGGAGGTTTTCGCGGAACACCGTTCCGTCTTCGGCGGTAATAACGGAAGGAACAGAAACGCCAGACAACGTCTGAAGCTGTTCCAGAAGCGGTTTGTGCAGAGTAAAAGGAACCAGTCCCGCACGCGTTGGCAGCACCTTCAGGCCAAACTGCTCGGCAATTTTGTAGCCGAACGGCGAGGCGCCCAGTCCCGGCATCGACAGACCGCCGCTGGCAATGACCAGGTTATCGGCGCTGACGCTTTCGCCGTTGAGCTGCAGCGTATAGCCCTGCTCGTCGCGGGATACGTCCAGCACCTCCGTACGCAGGCGCATTACCACGCCGCCCTTCTCGCACTCGGCCACCAGCATATCGACAATCTGCTGCGCGGAGTCGTCACAGAACAGCTGCCCCAACGTCTTCTCATGCCACGCGATACCGTGCTTACCCACAAGATCGATAAAATCCCACTGGGTATAACGCGCCAGCGCAGATTTACAAAAATGGCGGTTCTGGCTCAGATAGGCCGCAGGTTCGACATACAGGTTCGTAAAGTTGCAGCGCCCGCCGCCAGACATCAGGATCTTGCGCCCAGGCTTTTTACCGTTATCCAGCAGCAGCACGCGACGACCTGCCTGTCCGGCCATCGCCGCACAAAACATACCCGCCGCACCGGCGCCAATTACCACGGCATCAAACCTTTCCACGTCAAAACCCTCTTTGTTCACTGCCGCGGATTGTAAAGTTTCCTCTGTGGTCACACCAGCGTAAAAAGATATTACAAAGCCATTTCATTGAAATTTAAAGAATATCCTTTCAGACACTTTTCCCAAATCAGGTGGTATGTCAAAAAAAGTCTATATTTCACTTTGCCCGCCGCGCATTTGTCCTGGATAATGCGCCGCGTTCATGTCCTCAAAATGGCGTAACGTCCTATGCTACATTTGTTTGCCGGCCTGGATTTACATACCGGGCTTTTATTATTGCTTGCTCTGGTTTTTGTACTGTTTTACGAAGCGATCAACGGCTTCCACGACACTGCAAACGCAGTAGCAACGGTTATCTACACTCGCGCAATGCGATCGCAACTGGCGGTCGTTATGGCGGCGGTATTTAACTTTTTTGGTGTCCTTCTGGGCGGACTGAGCGTTGCGTATGCCATTGTGCATATGCTGCCAACGGATCTGCTGCTTAACGTAAGTTCTGGCCATGGCCTCGCTATGGTGTTCTCAATGCTGCTTGCTGCAATTATCTGGAACCTCGGTACCTGGTATTTCGGCCTGCCTGCATCCAGTTCTCACACCCTCATCGGTGCCATTATCGGTATCGGGTTAACCAACGCCCTGATGACCGGCACCTCGGTTGTTGATGCGCTTAACCTGCCTAAAGTACTGGGTATTTTCGGTTCTCTGATCATCTCCCCTATCGTCGGTCTGGTGGTTGCGGGTGGATTGATTTTCATCCTGCGTCGCTACTGGAGCAACACGAAAAAACGTGCGCGTATCCACCTGACGCCAGCAGAGCGTGAGAAGAAAGACGGCAAGAAAAAGCCACCATTCTGGACGCGTATCGCCCTGATCATTTCCGCCATCGGCGTGGCCTTCTCTCACGGCGCGAACGACGGGCAGAAAGGCATCGGTCTGGTGATGCTGGTTCTGATTGGCGTTGCACCGGCGGGCTTCGTGGTTAACATGAATGCCTCCGGTTATGAAATCACCCGTACCCGTGATGCGGTCAATAACGTTGAAACCTATTTCCAGCAGCACCCTGAACTGCTGAAAAAAGCGACCGGCGTTGACCAGCTGATCCCGTCTCCTGAAGCGGGTGCGACCACCGCCCCGGGCGAGTTCCACTGCCACCCGGCAAACGCGATTAACGCGCTGGAACGTGCAAAAGGCATGCTGGGCGATATCGAAAGCTACGACAAACTGGCCGTTGAGCAACGTGGTCAGCTGCGTCGCATTATGCTCTGCATCTCTGACGTGACCGACAAAGTCGCGAAGCTGCCAGACGTGAATGCTGACGACAAGCGCCTGCTGAAGAAACTGAAAAGCGATATGCTCAACACCATTGAGTACGCGCCAATCTGGATCATCATGGCTGTCGCGCTGGCACTGGGTATCGGTACGATGATTGGCTGGCGTCGTGTGGCAACCACCATCGGCGAGAAGATCGGTAAGAAAGGCATGACCTATGCGCAGGGCATGTCCGCGCAGATGACGGCGGCGGTCTCTATCGGTCTGGCAAGCTACACCGGTATGCCGGTCTCCACCACCCACGTACTCTCTTCGTCCGTGGCAGGTACCATGATTGTTGATGGCGGCGGTCTGCAACGCAAAACCGTGACCAACATTCTGATGGCCTGGGTGTTTACGCTTCCGGCGTCTATCCTGCTCTCGGGTGGGTTGTACTGGATTGCGCTGAAGCTGATTTAATTGGCTGAAGGCGACAAAAAAGCGGGTCAGAAAACTGACCCGCTTTTTTTATGCTCAGTGCCAAATCATTAAGGCAATCATACTGACGACGACCAGGCCACACAGGGCGCTGGTCAAAATGAACTGGCGACGCAGGCGCTCGCAGCGGCGGATAAACTCTTCATCGTGATGATCCCGGTAGCGCTGGTAGTAGATATACCCGACCAGGCGCATCTGTTTGCTGGGCTGTCCATGCGAGGTGAAGAACCCTCCACCGTCCACATACTGATAAAGCAACGGATCGCAACCACGAAGTACCACTAACAGCGCACGTAACGATGAGAAGTAGCGCGCCATATTCACTATGCAAACTACGCATAACGCCCAAAACAATGCGACGGTGCTAATCATACATCCTCCCCGGCGTCCGCCCACGAAGCAAGGCTTCTGAGCTACCGCACCCCAATGCCCTGACAGACAGTTCAGTGAAAGAATGACCAAAAGTCGATCCGGTTCGCGTTTTAATATCCGAACGGTTCATTAAATAGTGTAGGAGATCCGTTAATTTTTTTGCCACAAGGTTAATCGTTATCAACACCAAAGCTTGAAAAATATGTTTAACTGGGCCGTAATGAAAGCATCAGACGACGGCTTTCTGTTTAGTCATCGATAACTTAAGGAAGGAGTAACACTATGGCTTACAAACACATTCTCATCGCGGTAGACCTCTCCCCGGAGAGCAAAGTGCTGGTTGATAAAGCAGTATCCATGGCACGCCCTTACAACGCGAAAGTTTCGCTGATTCACGTTGATGTGAATTACTCCGACCTTTATACCGGTCTGATCGACGTGAATCTCGGCGATATGCAAAAACGCATCTCCGAAGAGACACACCACGCCCTGAGCGAGCTGTCCACCAACGCAGGTTATCCGATCACTGAAACCTTAAGCGGTAGCGGCGATCTGGGCCAGGTGCTGGTCGATGCGATTAAGAAATACGATATGGACCTGGTGGTTTGCGGTCATCACCAGGACTTCTGGAGCAAGCTGATGTCCTCAGCGCGTCAGCTGATCAACACCGTTCACGTGGATATGCTGATTGTTCCGCTGCGTGACGAAGAAGACGAGTAAGTGCAAAAAAGCCCGGTGGCGCTAACGCTTACCGGGCCTACAAATGGCACTGAACGTAGGCCGGGTAAGGCGAAGCCGCCACCCGGCTTTTTTATTCCGGCGTACCCGAATAAATATCAAACCGGTGCCCTTTGGTGGTCACCGCGTTGGTCGTCGCAACGTCCGCCAGCGGCGGCGCGTAGTCCGGGCGTTTCACCACCACCCGCTTCGTTGCAAGCTGACGGGCAGGCTCAAGCAGGCCGTCCGCATCCAGATCTGGCCCCACCAGCGACTGAAACACCCGCATCTCTTTTTTCACCAGCGCGCTTTTCTGCTTATGCGGGAACATCGGATCGAGATAGACCACCTGCGGGCGCGGGGTGATATCGGTCAACGCCGTCAGGCTGGAGGCGTGGATCAGCTGTAAACGTTCCTGCAACCACGGGCCGATTTCCGGGTCCGCGTAACCACGGGTCAGGCCGTCATCCAGCAACGCGGCCACCACCGGGTTGCGCTCCAGCATCCGCACGCGGCAGCCGACAGACGCCAGCACAAACGCATCGCGCCCCAGCCCCGCCGTGGCATCCACCACATCCGGAAGATAGCTCCCTTTGATGCCGACGGCTTTTGCAACAGCCTCACCGCGGCCGCCGCCAAACTTGCGCCGGTGCGCCATCGCGCCCCCGACAAAATCGACAAAAATCCCGCCGAGTTTCGGTTCGTCGCGCTTACGTAATTCGAGATGCTCTGGCGTCATCACCAGCGCCATCAGGTTTTCTTCATCGTGCTCCAGCCCCCAGCGGGCGGCCAGAACAGATAAGGCGCCGTCTCCGGTGCCTGTTTCATCCACTAAGCAGATCTTCACGTAGCAATCAGCCTTTGATCCCGTAATGCTCAAGCATCGCATCCAGCTGCGGCTCGCGGCCACGGAAGCGTTTGAACAGCTCCATCGGCTCTTCTGAGCCGCCGCGGGTCAGGATGTTATCGAGGAACGACTGACCGGTTTCACGGTTGAAAATCCCCTCTTCTTCAAAGCGAGAGAAAGCATCCGCCGCCAGGACATCGGCCCACAGGTAGCTGTAATAACCTGCCGCATAGCCGCCCGCGAAGATGTGGCTGAACGCGTGCGGGAAGCGGCCCCAGGTTGGCCCTGGAATAACCGCGACCTGCTTTTTAATCTCGGCCAGGGTTTCGAGGATTTTTGCCCCCTGCTCCGGGCTAAACTCGGCGTGCAGGCGGAAGTCGAACAGGCCGAACTCCAGCTGGCGCAGAATAAACATTGCCGCCTGGTAGTTCTTGGCTGCCAGCATTTTATCCAGCAGTTCTTTCGGCAGTGGTTCACCGGTCTCGTAGTGGCCGGAGATAAACGCCAGCGCGTCCGGCTCCCAGCACCAGTTTTCCATAAACTGACTCGGCAGCTCGACCGCATCCCACGGCACACCGCTAATACCGGCCACGCCTGCGGTTTCAATGCGGGTCAGCATATGGTGCAGACCGTGACCGAACTCATGGAACAGGGTGATCACTTCGTCGTGGGTGAACAGAGCAGGCTTGCCGTTGACCGGGCGGTTGAAATTACAGGTCAGGTAAGCGACAGGCTTTTGCAGGGAACCGTCGGCTTTACGCATCTGGCCGACGCAGTCATCCATCCACGCCCCGCCACGCTTGTTCTCACGCGCGTAGAGATCGAGGTAGAAGCTGCCGCGCAGTTCGTTTTTCTCGTCATACAGCTCGAAGAAGCGCACGTCCGGGTGCCAGACGTCGATATCAGTACGCTCTTTGGCGGTGATGCCGTAGATGCGTTTCACCACTTCGAACAGGCCGTTAACGGCTTTGTTTTCCGGGAAGTACGGGCGCAGCTGCTCGTCGCTGATGCTGTAGAGGTGCTGCTTCTGTTTTTCGCTGTAATACGCGATGTCCCACGGCTGCAGCTCATCCACGCCGAACTCCGCTTTGGCGAAGGCGCGCAGCTGGGCCAGCTCTTTTTCACCCTGAGGACGGGCGCGTTTCGCCAGATCGGTCAGGAAATCGAGCACCTGCTGCGGGTTCTCGGCCATTTTGGTGGCGAGGGATTTGTCCGCGTAGCTGTCAAAGCCCAGCAGCTGTGCCAGCTCGTGACGCAGGGCGAGGATTTCCGCCATCACCGGGCTGTTATCCCACTTACCGGCATTCGGCCCCTGATCGGAGGCGCGGGTGCTGTAGGCGCGGTACATCTCTTCACGCAATGCCTGGTTGTCGCAGTAGGTCATCACCGGCAGATAGCTTGGGATATCCAGCGTTAACAGGAAGCCTTCCTGCTCTTTCGCTTCGGCCTGGGCTTTTGCCGCCGCCAGTGCGCTTTCCGGCATACCCGCCAGCTCTGCTTCGTCGGTAATCAGCTTCGTCCAGCCCATGGTGGCGTCGAGCACGTTGTTGCTGTACTGGTTACCCAGCTCAGACAGGCGCGCCGCGATTTCGCCGTAGCGAACCTGCTTCTCTTTTGGCAGGCCAATCCCGGAAAGCTCGAAATCACGCAGGGCGTTATCGACGGATTTTTTCTGCGCGGTGTTCAGTTCAGCATAGTGGTCGCCGTCGCGCAGATCGCGATAGGCCTTGTAGAGCCCTTCGTGCTGGCCGACCCAGGTGCTGTACTCGGAGAGCAGCGGCAGGGTTTGTTCGTAGGCTTCACGCAGCTCCGGGCTGTTTTTTACCGAGTTAAGGTGGCTTACCGGGGAGAAGATACGCCCCAGCACGTCATCCACTTCGGCCAGCGGCTGACACAGATTTTCCCAGGTGTACGGCCCGCCCTGCGCGACCACGCTTTCTACCGCCGCGCGGCAGTTGTCCAGCGCTTGCGTAACGGCTGGAACCACATGCTCAGGGAGGATTTTAGAAAACGGTGGCAACGAAAAAGGCGTCAGTAATGGATTGGTCATAAACGCTGTCCTGTTGAATTTGATGAATGAAGCGCGCATCCGGCGCTGTGCATATGGTTCAGTAATGGGGTTAAGTGTAGAGGATTTCAATGCCGGGCGTTGCGCTTTCGCGGCCGTGGAAACTTTTCTGTATACTGTGGCGATACGCTCTATTTTTGCCCGATGGCGCTACGCTTATCGGGCCTACGTTGACTACCCGGAACACATTCATCCATGCTCAGTTATCGCCACAGCTTTCACGCAGGCAACCACGCCGACGTCCTCAAACACACCGTTCAGAGCCTGATCATCGAATCACTCAAAGAGAAAGAGAAGCCGTTTCTCTATCTGGACACCCACGCGGGCGCGGGCCGCTATCAGCTGAGCGGCGAACACGCCGAGCGTACCGGTGAATATCTGGAAGGGATCGCCCGTATCTGGCAGCAGGACGATCTGCCTGCCGAACTGGAACCGTACATTGGTGTGGTGAATCATTTCAACCGCAACGGCCAGTTGCGCTACTACCCGGGCTCGCCATTGATTGCCCGTCAGCTGCTGCGTGGGCAGGACAGCCTGCAGTTGACCGAGCTGCACCCAAGCGATTTCCCGCTGCTGCGTTCTGAGTTTCAGAAAGACAGCCGCGCCCGCGTGGACAAAGCCGATGGCTACCTGCAGCTGAAAGCCAAACTGCCGCCGGTCTCCCGTCGCGGCCTGGTGCTGATAGACCCGCCATACGAAATCAAAACCGACTATCAGGCGGTGGTCACCGGCATTAACGAAGGTTACAAACGTTTTGCGACCGGCACCTACGCCCTGTGGTACCCGGTGGTTCTGCGCGCGCAAATCAAGCGCATGATCAAAGATCTGGAAGCGACCGGTATCCGCAAAATCCTGCAGATTGAGCTGGCCGTCCGTCCGGACAGCGACCAGCGCGGCATGACCGCCTCCGGCATGATTGTCATTAACCCGCCATGGAAGCTCGAAGCGCAGATGAACAACGTTCTGCCGTGGCTGCATAAAACGCTGGTACCTGCCGGGACAGGTCACGCCACCGTCAGCTGGATCGTGCCAGAGTAATCGCAGCCATCGGTGGAAACTATTGATTTCAGGTATACAATCGCGGCAATTCACGATTAAGGATAAAAGCTATGACTAAGCATTATGACTACATCGCAATCGGCGGCGGTAGCGGCGGCATCGCCTCCATCAACCGTGCGGCCATGTATGGCCAGAAGTGTGCGCTGATTGAAGCCAAAGCGCTGGGCGGCACCTGCGTCAACGTGGGTTGTGTACCGAAAAAGGTGATGTGGCATGCGGCGCAAATCCGTGAAGCCATCCATATGTATGGCCCGGATTACGGCTTTGACACCACGATCAACCACTTCGACTGGGAGAAGCTGATCGCCAGCCGTACCGCCTACATCGACCGCATTCACACCTCGTACGATAACGTGCTGGGTAAGAACAACGTAGATGTGATCCACGGCTTCGCCCGCTTTGTGGACGCGAAAACGATCGAAGTGAACGGGGAGACGATCACTGCCGATCATATCCTGATCGCTACCGGCGGCCGTCCGAGCCACCCGAACATCCCGGGTGCCGAATACGGCATCGACTCCGACGGTTTCTTCGAACTGCCAGCCCTGCCAGAGCGCGTTGCGGTGGTGGGCGCGGGTTATATCGCGGTCGAGCTGGCCGGTGTGATTAACGGTCTGGGCGCTGAAGCGCACCTGTTCGTGCGTAAACATGCGCCGCTGCGCAGCTTTGATCCGCTGATCGTCGACACCTTAGTAGAAGTGATGAACACCGAAGGTCCAACCCTGCATACCAACGCCGTGCCAAAAGCGGTGATTAAAAATGCAGACGGCAGCCTGACCCTGGAACTGGAAGATGGTCGCAGCCAGACCGTCGACTGCATGATCTGGGCGATTGGCCGTGAACCGGCGAATGACAACTTCAACCTGGCCGTAACCGGCGTGAAAACCGATGAAAAAGGCTATATCGTCGTCGATAAATTCCAGAACACCAGCGTGCCAGGCATTTACGCGGTGGGCGATAACACCGGTGCCGTTGAACTGACCCCGGTGGCCGTTGCGGCGGGGCGTCGCCTTTCCGAGCGTCTGTTCAACAACAAGCCGGATGAGCACCTGGATTACAGCAACATCCCGACCGTGGTCTTCAGCCACCCGCCTATCGGCACCGTCGGTTTAACCGAGCCGCAGGCGCGCGAGCAGTATGGTGACGATCAGGTGAAAGTGTATAAATCTGCGTTTACCGCAATGTATACCGCCGTCACCTCGCACCGTCAGCCGTGCCGCATGAAGCTGGTCTGCGTGGGTCCGGAAGAGAAGATTGTCGGTATCCACGGCATTGGCTTTGGCATGGACGAGATCCTGCAGGGCTTTGCGGTGGCGCTGAAGATGGGCGCGACGAAGAAAGACTTCGATAATACCGTGGCGATCCACCCGACCGCGGCCGAAGAGTTTGTGACCATGCGCTAGTCCTGATGCCCCTCCACTGAGGGGCATTCTTTTTTACATTCACAAATCGTTGCAAAACGAATGCTCCGAAAAGAGTGATCTACCGCACATATTCCTCCCCATCTACCGAAGCGAATGTCTACGCTTATAAGACGCCCGGATAAACCTGTCTTCAAGAACACCTAACCGGAGGTCCTTATCATTATGTTCAACCAGAAACTACAGGCTAACGAGAACATCGCGTTCGAGATTGCAGAAGAGCTGCGCTACGAGACCGATCCCTGCGAGTTGAAACTGGATGAGATGATTGAGGCGGAGCCGGAGGCAGAAATGATCGAGGGGCTACCCGCCTCCGATGCCCTGACCCCCGCTGACCGTTACCTTGAGCTGTTCGAACATGTGCAGTCAACAAGGCTGTTTGCGGATAGCAAAACCTTTCCTGACTGCGCGCCGAAGATGGATCCGCTGGATATTTTGATCCGCTATCGTAAGGTGCGACGCCACCGGGATTTCGACCTGCGCCAGTTCGTGGAGAATCACTTCTGGCTGCCCGAGACCTATAGCACGGAGTATGTGTCCGACCCGGGGCTGTCGCTTAAAGAGCATATCGACAGCCTGTGGCCCGTGCTGACGCGCGAGCCGCAGGATCATATCCCCTGGTCTTCCCTGCTGGCCCTGCCGCAGGCCTATATCGTCCCCGGCGGACGATTCAGTGAGACCTACTACTGGGATTCCTACTTCTCGATGCTGGGGCTGGCCGAGAGCGGCCGTAACGATCTGCTGAAGTGCATGGCGGATAACTTCGCGTGGCTGATCGAGCGTTACGGCCATATCCCGAACGGCAACCGAACCTACTACCTCAGCCGCTCCCAGCCGCCGGTCTTTGCCCTGATGGTGGAGCTGTTTGAAGAGGACGGGGTGCGCGGTGCGAAGCGCTACCTTGAGCACCTCAAAATGGAGCACGCCTTCTGGATGGACGGCGCGGAGTCGCTGCTGCTGAATCAGGCCTATCGCAGCGCGGTGCGTATGCCGGATGGCTCATTGCTGAACCGCTACTGGGATGACCGTGACACTCCGCGCGACGAATCGTGGATTGAGGACGTGGAGACGGCCCGCCATTCCGGTCGACCACCCAATGAGGTGTATCGCGATCTGCGTGCAGGGGCGGCCTCCGGCTGGGATTACTCCTCCCGCTGGCTGCGCGAACCGGGCCGACTGGCCAGCATTCGCACCACGCAGTTTATCCCTATCGACCTGAACGCCTTCCTGTTCAAGCTGGAAAGCGCTATCGCCAATATCTCGGCGTCGAAAGGAGATAAGGAGACGGCTGACCTGTTCCGCCAGAAAGCCAGCGATCGCCGGGCAGCGGTGAACCGCTACCTGTGGGATGAAGAGAATGGCTGCTACCGCGATTACGACTGGCGTCGGGAAAATATGGCGCTGTTCTCTGCGGCGAGCATTGTGCCGCTGTATGTCGGAATGGCGACCCATGAGCAGGCAGAACGCTTGTCTGATGCGGTTAAATCACGTCTGCTCACCCCGGGCGGTATCCTGGCGACCGAGTACGAAACCGGCGAGCAGTGGGATAAACCCAATGGCTGGGCACCGCTGCAGTGGATGGCCATTCAGGGCTTTAAGCAGTACGGCAACGACTCACTGGGCGATGAGATCGCCTGGAGCTGGCTGCATACGGTGAATCATTTTTATAAGACTCACCATAAGCTGATTGAGAAGTATCACATCGCCAGCAGTACCCCACGCGAAGGGGGCGGCGGTGAGTATCCATTGCAGGATGGCTTTGGCTGGACGAATGGCGTGGTGCGGCGGTTGATTGGGTTGTATGGAGAGCCTTGAGTGGGGTGCGGTCTGGTGCCCTCACCCCGCCCTCTCCCACAGGGAGAGGGCGTTACGATCAGCGGATCACCTCATAAATGGCAGACTGAATAGCCTGCCATTTTTTTGTGCTGGCATTCGGCTGTGACTCGGCGCGGCGCGTCGCCATATCCAACTCGTGCTGCTGGCGTTTCACCACGGCCGGGACGGTACAAAACGCTTTCAGGTACTGTTTACGCAGGGATGTCAGCGATTCGCCATTCGCCATGGCATGGGTGAGCGTATTGATAAACCGGCGGCACGGCTTCTCTTCCACCATGTGCTGTCGGTAGCGCAACATCAGCTCCAGCACGTCGTCATGGTTGGATGACATCGCTTCTTCCGTCCATGAAAGCTTCCAGTCCATTCCACCCTGCAAAAAGAGCTGCGCGATGCGGGTGTCATTGCGGTTGATGGCCGAGCGGAAATTATTCTCGTCCCAGGTGATGCCCATGCGCGTCAGCGTCTCCCGCGAGGAGGGCGTTTCCCGCATCTCCTGCGGCGCAGGCGTTTCGGTGGCGGCCACCGCGGTCTCTGCTGGCGCGCTGCTGGTCACCAGCCAGAATCCTCCCACAACAATCGCAATGACCATCACGCCCACTGCGCCCCATAACACGCCGGAGATGAGCTGCTCGCGTTGTTCTGGCGTGCGCGGGGCGCGCTGGGTCGGTTTTTCGATGGTGTCACGTACTTCAAATAGATCCCCGCCGGTGACCCGATCCCTTTTCTGTGCTTTTTCCCAGAAAGCGTGCAGTTCGCTGGCATCCACCGCCATTATCCCGGCCGGGTTGACGCGGGTTCGCCCCTCTTCAAACGCACGCTGAACGGGCCGGGTGATTTGGGTGTAGTAGTTGTCGAGTAGCTGGATTTGCGCCGAGGTTAACGCTTTCTGAACGGTAAGGTTGTTGCGGATCTGGCGGATGTCATCAAGGAAGGTTTGCAGCGTTTTGCGCGGCTCCACCAGCAGCGTCAGCATGGACGGATCGCTGAACAGCGACGCGTAGTAGCGGCTGTACTCTTTTTTATCCACCAGCATCTGGGCCAGCTCGCTGAACATCATGCCGCTTAGCACATCGTTGATGTCGCCAAGCTTCAGCCAGCGCCGCACGCGGTCAGCGTTAAACAGGGTCTTCAGGTGGTTGTTCAGACGGACCTGATCGGGCCACGCCTGCTGGATAAGCCCTTTAATCATCAGTTCAATTGCACGCACCTGCTTGTGCGCCTGCTGCTGTTCAAGATCGCTGCCCGGCGCCAGCTCGGTACTGTAGGTGAGAAGAGGCTGTTGCAGACGAAGATGTTCCAGCGCGGTGACAAACCGCATTGCCGCAATAAGCTGATTTTCACTGACATCCTGCCCGCTTTCATACTGCGGTACGCGCTGCTGCAACAGGCGCAGTTGCAGGGTAAATTCTGACATCTCGGCATCGTTCAGGTTGAGCTTCTTCGCCACGGCCCCCCATCCGCCCAGGCCTAAACGGGCGCTATCCAGCTGCTCCAGAAACCAGCGTGGATCTTTTCCCTCAGAAACATGTACATTCAGGAGAAGCAATATTTCCACAGAGGCCTGACGAATGACCGCCAGACAGTGTTCAAACTGTTCGCGGTTATGGTGTGATGTGCTGAGCGTCATTGTTTTCCTTAAAAGACCACGAAGACATCCAAAAGGGGCCCGGAACGGCCGTTTTTCTTTTTATTTATACGCGCTTAACCATACCTGACTTTCTGTTGAAATAAAGTGACAGTCCTAAAATCATTTATATTGTTTCAGGAGAATCTGAATGCCTCAGCTAACCACCTCGCGTCTTATCTGCTCGCCGTTACAGGAAGATGACTGGCCCTTTTTTCTGGCGCTACAGCAAGACCCGGATGTGATGCGCTTTGTCGCGCAGGATCGCACTGTGGCGGACATTCGTGAGGCCTTCGACTCCCGACTGACGCCATGGACGCCCGGCTGCATGCACTGGCTCTGCCTCGTGGTTCGCGATAACGCCAGCCAGACTCCGCTGGGGGTGACCGGCTACAAACACCACGAAGCGGATTGCGCCGAAGTCGGTTTCCTTTTCGCCCCCGCGGCTCAGGGAAAAGGCTACGGCTTTGAATCCCTGCAGGCACTCTGTGATTATGCCTTCCACCAGGGGAGGATCCGCCGCCTCACCGCCACCGTCACGGCAGGGAATATCGCCTCCCGGCGTCTGCTGGAAAAAGCCCGCTTCCGGCTGGAGGGTGAGCTGCGTGAGAGCTATTACATTGGCGGCCGCTGGCATAATGACTGGCTATTCGGTTTATTACAGCGCGACTATCTGGAAAATATCAGCTGAGCAACGGCCATTTGGCGGATATGTCTCGTGCCGTATTTCCTCTACAGTAGCGTCTGAAAGAGGAAAATACCATGTTGAAGCTATCTTCTGCTGCCGTTGAATTAATTAAAAAACAGCAAGGGCTGTCTCTGGAAAAATACCGTGATGAGCACGGTACTGAGGTTATTGGGTATGGTCACGTTATTCAGCAATGGGAGAAGTTCCATGGTCTTATTACCGTTGCTGAAGCAGAGCGCTTGTTAGATAACGATATTCAGATTTATGAGACGTTAATTCAGGAAAATATCGCCCAGCCATTAACGCAACACCAGCACGATGCGCTGGTGTTGTTAATGTTCAGTTTTAGTGACACACCGTGTCCGATAAACGCCATCGCTCAGGCGGTGAGCCGGGTATAGCACATTGCCGCCTGCGTGCGATTTTTTACATCCAGCCGCCGGAAAAGTGACTCCAGATGGGCCTTTACCGTTGCCGCACTGATATTGAGCGTGCGGCCAATCTCTTTATTCCACTCCCCGGCGGCCAGTAACTTGAGCACTTCACGCTGGCGCTCGCTTAAGGATAACAATGCCTGGTGTGACGCCTGCTGCGCAAGCCATTCGCCGGGAAAACAGACCATCCCCCGGGAGACCGAATCCAGCACTGCGGCAAACCGCTCGGGACTGGCATTGCGGGGAATAATCGCCTTCACGTTGCGCTGAAACATCTGTTCAGCCCATCGGGTCTCTTTTTTCGTCAGCACCATCACGACACGTATCGCAGGGAAACGCGTGATAATGTCTTTCAGAAAGCTGATGCCCTCATTCTGAATTAATGCGCCGTCAATCATGACGATAGCGGATGGCGACGCAGACAACTGCGCCCATAATTCATCTGCCTGACGGGTTCCTGTCATATTTATTTCAGGAATTAACATCTGCAAACTGTTTATCGCTCCATGAATAAATATCGACTGCCTGTCAAACATGATTACTCGCATCGTTTTTCTCCCTCTGAGAATAGCGAGGGGGGATTGTATAGAGGCGTTATTTGAGAAAAAACTCAATGAACGGAGACGTTACAAATTCACCGCCGTTCTTTATATCTGCCCGTATCTGGACACATCTTTTTTAAGGATTTCCTTAAGAGGTTCCGTCCCCTTAAGGAGGCGTATTACAGGAACATCCCACCAGACACTTCAATACGTTGCGCATTCATCCAGCCCAGTTTGTCGCTGAGCAGCGCGGCGATGGCATCACCAATATCATCCGGCAGGCCAACACGCCCCAGCGCGGTTTGCGAAGACAGCAACTGATTAAGCTGCACGTCATCGCGTACGCGTCCGCCGCCAAAATCGGTTTCAATTGCCCCCGGCGCGATGATATTGACGGAGATCCCACGTGCGCCCAGCTCTTTGGCCTGATAGCGGGTCAGTACTTCCATCGCTCCTTTCATGGCCGCATAGGTCGCGGAGCCTGGCTGTGTAAAACGCGCCAGCCCGCTGGAGACGTTGAGGATCCGTCCGCCATCTTTCAGCAACGGCAGCAGGCGCTGGGTCAGGAAAAACGGCCCTTTTAAATGTACATTCATTACCTCATCGAACTGCGCTTCTGTCGTCTCGGTATAGGGGGCGTATAAACCCGTTCCGGCATTGTTCAATAAATAATCAAAGGTATCACGCTGCCAGACGGTTCGGAGGGTTTCCTGCAACTGTTGAGCAAAATGTTCGAAACGGGTGATATCTCCGACGTTAAGCTGTAATGCCGCCGCGTTTACCCCTTTTCCCTGAATTTCTTGCACAACATCCAGCGCATCCTGCTGATTGTGATGATAAGTCAGGACAATACCTGTTCCCTCTGCTGCCAGCTTCAGGGCCGCGTTTTTACCCAAACCACGGCTACCACCGGTCACTAAAGCGATACGTTCAGTCATAAGAAACCTCATTTCGGTTGTCAGGGAGATTGAGAAAGAGCTTATTAGCTGATAGAAGATCAATAAAGATGTGACAGAACGCTTCACTGTTTCATTTACAACAACAATGAGCGCTACCGATGGATAAAATTAACGCAATGCAGTTGTTTGCTCGGGTCGCGGAGCTGGAGAGTTTTTCCCGCGCAGCGGAGACGTTGACCCTGCCAAGAGGCAGCGTGTCGCGGCAGATTCAGGCGCTGGAAAACCGCCTGGGCACCCAACTGCTGCACCGCACCACGCGCCGCGTCAGCCTCACGCAGGACGGCATGGTCTATTACGAACGGGCAAAAGATCTGCTGGCGAACCTTGATGAACTGGACGGTATGTTTCAGCACGATCCCTCCACTATCAGCGGGCGGCTACGCGTCGATATGCCGGTGGGAGTTGCACGAAATTTAGTCATCCCCAAACTGCCTGCGTTTTTGCAGCAGTATCCGGGTATTGAACTGGAGCTCAGCAGCAGCGATCGTCTGGTGGATGTGATCCGCGAGGGGTTCGACTGCGTGGTGCGCGTCGGCACCCTGAAAGATTCCGGGCTTATCGCCCGCCCGCTGGGCAAGCTTACGGTTATCAACTGCGCCAGCCCGGATTATCTGACGCGGTTTGGTTATCCGGAAACGCTGGACGATTTGGCCTCACACGCGGTAATCCACTACGCCGCGATGCTGGGCACGCGCCCGCAGGGCTTTGAGTTTTATAACGGCAGTGCGACCCAGTGGGTTAAAACGGGCGGCGTCTTAACGGTCAACAGTACCGAGACGTACCATGCCGCCTGCATCGCCGGGCTGGGTATTATCCAGGTTCCCCGCGTGGGCGTTCGTGATTCTCTGCGCACGAAAAAGCTGATTGAAGTTCTGCCGCAATACCGGGCTGAACCCATGCCGGTTTCCCTGATTTACCCCCACCGCCGTAACCTTTCCCGCCGGGTACACCTGTTTATGGAGTGGCTTACGGAAATCACAAAAGCTTACGTGGATTAGTCGCAAGCTATAATTCAATGACATCCAGCTCAACGAAAAGGAAAAAACGCGTGACGCCGGAAAATAACCCGCAACGACCGACTCAACAATTAGATTACGATCCCATCAAGAAGATGGAGACCGGGCCCGAAGAGCCCAGCACACCCGGCAAAGCCAGCAAAGCGCTGGGGACGGTCACTACGCTGGCGGAGAGAGTTCAGCAGATCCCCGTGATTGCGCACCTGATACGCGCCGCGGAACGTTTCAACGACCGGATGGGGAATCAGTTTGGTGCAGCGATTACCTATTTTTCCTTTTTGTCGATGATCCCGATCCTGATGGTCTCGTTCGCGGCAGCCGGTTTTGTGCTCGCGTCTCATCCGACGCTGCTGCAGGATATTTTCAATAAGATCCTGAATAACGTCAGTGACCCGACCCTCGCCACCACGCTAAAAAGCACCATCAATACTGCCGTGCAGCAGCGCACCACGGTGGGTATTGTCGGTTTGCTGATTGCGCTCTATTCCGGTGTGAACTGGATGGGTAACCTGCGCGAGGCCATTCGCGCCCAGTCGCGCGAGGTATGGGAGCGTAAGCCTCAGGATCAGGAGAAAATTTGGGTTAAGTATTTCCGCGATTTTGTTTCGCTGATTGGTCTGCTGGTGGCGCTGGTCGTCACGCTCTCCATCACCTCGGTCGCCGGTTCCGCGCAGCAGATGATTATCTCCGCGCTCTATCTGGATTACATCGACTGGCTCAAGCCTGCGTGGCGCGGCATCGGGCTGGCGATTTCCATTTTCGCCAACTACCTGCTGTTCTTCTGGATCTTCTGGCGCTTGCCGCGTCATCGTCCGCGCAAAAAAGCGCTGATCCGCGGAACACTGCTCGCGGCAATAGGCTTTGAGGTGATTAAAATCGTGATGACTTATACCCTGCCGTCACTGGTGAAATCCCCTTCTGGCGCCGCGTTTGGCTCCGTTCTGGGGCTGATGGCGTTCTTCTACTTCTTTGCCCGCCTGACGCTGTTCTGCGCGGCGTGGATTGCCACCGCCGAATATAAAGGCGACACGCGCATGCCGGGGAAAACCCACCGCTAATTCCCCCTTTCGGGCTGAAAGTTTCAGCCCGATTCATCATTTCAGCATATATATCCAGTCCGTAACTTTTATTTAACTGAAAACCAGTTATATCCACTGATATTTAAAATCTGTGAAGCATTTCATGGAAGTGTTTTGGCTGGTCTGAACATTATCCGCTTTTTGTTGCTTTTATCACCGGTTCGCGGCTTTGTTACAGATTGAAATGTCGCTTTTGCTGTGCGTAATATGGCCTTTCGTCCGACATAAAATAAGAAAATATTATGCAAGCAACCGCCACAACACTCGATTCCGGGAGCGAAAACGTTCCGGTCAACTCACGCAATAAAGTTGTCGTCGCCTCGCTGATTGGCACCGCCATCGAGTTCTTCGACTTTTACATTTACGCCACCGCAGCGGTCATCGTCTTTCCGCATATTTTCTTCCCGCAGGGCGACCCGACGGCGGCCACGCTACAGTCTCTGGCAACCTTTGCTATCGCCTTCGTCGCGCGTCCGATTGGCTCTGCGCTGTTTGGTCATTTTGGCGATCGCATCGGGCGTAAAGTGACGCTTGTGGCCTCGTTGCTGACGATGGGTATTTCTACCGTCGCCATCGGCCTGCTGCCCACCTACGAGACCATCGGCATTCTGGCACCGGTGCTGCTGGCGCTGGCGCGTTTTGGTCAGGGTCTGGGTCTGGGCGGTGAATGGGGCGGTGCGGCACTGCTGGCGACCGAGAACGCCCCGGCGCGTAAACGGGCGCTGTATGGCTCCTTCCCGCAGCTTGGCGCACCGATTGGCTTCTTCTTTGCGAACGGCACCTTCCTGCTGCTCTCCTGGCTGCTGACCGACGAGCAGTTCATGAGCTGGGGCTGGCGTATTCCGTTCGTCTTCTCGGCCGTACTGGTGCTGATTGGTCTGTATGTTCGCGTTTCTCTGCACGAAACGCCAGTGTTCGCGAAAGTGGCGGCGGCGAAAAAACAGGTAAAAGTGCCGCTGGGCACGCTGCTGACCAAACATGTCCGCGTGACGGTGCTGGGCACCTTTATCATGCTGGCTACCTATACGCTGTTCTATATCATGACCGTCTACTCCATGACGTTCAGCACCGCTGCCGCGCCGGTTGGGCTGGGTCTGCCGCGTAACGAAGTGCTGTGGATGCTGATGATGGCGGTGATTGGGTTTGGCGTCATGGTGCCGATTGCCGGCCTGCTGGCGGATAAATTTGGCCGTCGCTCCAGCATGATCACCATCACGACACTTATCATTCTGTTCGCCCTGTTTGTCTTCCCGCCGCTGTTAGGCTCGGGCAGCCCTGCGCTGGTGATGGCGTATCTGCTGATTGGTCTGAGCCTGATGGGTTTAACCTTCGGCCCGATGGGCGCGCTGCTGCCGGAGCTGTTCCCGACGGAAGTGCGTTATACCGGCGCGTCGTTCTCCTATAACGTCTCGTCTATTCTGGGAGCGTCTGTTGCGCCGTATATCGCCACCTGGCTGCAGGCAAATTATGGCCTGTTCTACGTGGGCGTGTATCTGGCGGCCATGGCGGCACTGACGCTGATTGCGCTGCTGCTGACGCACGAGACTAAGCATCAGGCGCTTTAAGCTAATGCCGGGTGGCGCTGCGCTTACCCGGCAAAAACAGACCGCACCTTACCTCTTCATCTGCGACAAAATCGTCCGGCACTGATTGGCTTCCCCTTCTGATGGCGAAATCAACGCCAGCAGCGCCGCGGCTGGCGTGACCAGCGTTGCGAGCGCTGCCGCCACCGCACCGCGTGCAATCAGCGGCCCGGGTTTAACCCCCGCCTGCGGATTTTTGAAAGTGCCGCGCACGTAGAGCGGCGAGCGCAGGGTGATGATACGGATCCCTTTGCTTTCCGGGTCGATGGTTAAATCAAGCTGCTCAGAGGCCATGCTGGCGGTTCCGGTCACGTTGATTACCGCGTTTTCCGTGTCGAAGGCAAAAATCTGCGGCCGCGCCACGCCGTTAACCAGATCCAGATTCGCCGCCGCGCAGTTCACCCGCACCTCATCGTCACCAAAGATCTGCCCGATGATGTAGTTCCCGACGTTCAGCCCCAGGATTTCCATCAGGTTGCGGCTCACCAGCCCGTCGTTCATCAGTAGCTTGAGGTTGCCGTTACTGCTCCCGAGCAGCGCCGCCACGGAGTTCCCCACCCCGCGAATGTCCGCGTCACCGTTCATTTCACCAAGGGTCTTCTGCATCAGCTCCACGTTGGGCATCAGCTCTTTCAGCTTAAGCCTGCGCGCCTGTATATCAGCCCGACCCTGCATCGGCTTTTTATCGCCTTCCAGATGAATGTTCGAGGAGATGGTTCCGCCCGCCATGCCAAACTTCAGCGGCTGCAGACGCAGGTCGGCATTTTTAAGCAGAATATGGGTTGAGAGGTTGCTGATCGGCAGCGTGCTGCCGTGCTCGATTTTTCGCCCTTTGAAGCGCACATCCGCATCCATTACATCCCACTTGTCGGTTTCAAAGCGATCGTAGGGCAGCACTTTCCCCGCGGGCTGAAGGTCTTTTTTGACCTCTTTCGACTTCGTGCCTTTGCCGGAATCAACGCCGATCAGAGGGCCCAGATCGGCAAGCCTCAGCTGGCGGGACTCCACATCCCCTTCCAGTTTCGGACGCGGTTTGCCGGTAGTGTAGGTCAGCGTACCGTGGATATCGCTGTCGCCGATACGGCCGTTGAAATCCCGATAGTCAAAGACAGACGATTTTTCCGTATCGAGTTTGGCCACCAGATGCCCGTCCGTCTCAAACGGCGGCGTATCCGGCAGCAGCACGCCGGTGAGTTCGTAGAGCTCCCCCAGCGAATCTCCGGCAAACTTGAGCTGCAAATCAACCCCGCCCATGTTCATTGGATCGTTGACCGTGCCGGTAAAGGCGACTCGCGTGTTGCCGGAGCGGAAGTCCGCCTGCACCGGGAACGGGGTACCTGCGCTTCGCAGCGCCAGCATGCCGCCAATTTTACCGGTGCCGGTCAGTGGCTGTCCGTTGTAGCGCCCGGTGGCCCGCAGGCCGAAAACGTAATCGCCCGCGCTGGCGTTATCCCCTTTCGCTTTGGTGCCGGTCACTTCACTGAACGGCAGCGGCTTACCCAGCGGATCGACCAGGATCTCCACGTCGGCCTTGCTGACTTTATCGTCGATGGCGATCCGCCCGCGATCGAACAGAATGTTATCGAGACGGAATGACCACGAAGAGGGCTGGGCATTGGGATCTTTCTCGCCGCTACTGGCGAGGTTAAAGGTCCAGTTATTGTTTTTTTCCGAGAGACGGATCAGACGTGCATCGGGCTGCTGAAGCTTGATCCACGGCAGGTAGACGGTTTTTGTCAGAAGCGCTAACGGCGCCAGCGTGGCTTCAACCCGCGGAAGATGTACCATGGTGACGGCAGGAATATCCGGCGGATTGCCCAGAACGATGTCGTCGGCGTGAACGTGCGGCCAGGGGATCCAGCTTCGCCAGCCGGTCTCTTCTTTCTGACGCTCCCAGACCACGCCCAAATCACCGCGTATCGCGAAGGGGCGGTTCAGTTCAGTTGAGACTTTCTGGTTGATGGTCGGCTTAAGACGGTTCCAGTCGAATGTCGCAATAATGATGATAGCGACCACGATCAACAACAAGAAAATCCCTGCTGTCCAGGAGATTACCCTGGTTGTTTTAGTCATTTTGATCCCCTTTTCCTGATGACCTGTCCTGTAAAACTATAGTCCAGACAAAGGGAAACGGGCGGTTCAGAGGTTGGTTATCACACCGTCGAGGGTATCCATGGGCACCGGACGTGAGAGGTAATAGCCTTGCGCGGCGGCGGCGGGTGAGTTTTGCACATCGCGCCACTCTTCCAGCGTTTCCACACCTTCCACAATGACGCCTTTGCAATAGCGGTTCATCAGCTGTAATAACAGCGTAAACAGATTCCGCCCTTCCGGGGTCTGGCGCAGCATAATGAACAGATCGCGGGCCACTTTGATGTAGTCGTAACGCACTTCGCTGAGGGCGGAGAAGTTCGCCATGCCGGTGCCAAAGTCATCCAGCCACAGGGGGCCAAATTCACACATCGAGGCAAAGGAGGATTCCTGCGGCAGGCGGACATGCTCCACCAGTTCAAAGCGCATCCACGGCAGGGTGGCGATAAGCTCCTGCAACTTCGCGTTCTGGCGCAGCGCCAGCAGGGTTGGGCCATCCACGTTGACCGAGGCCAGAATATCGTGCTGTTCGAAAAAGGCCTTTTTCGTTTCCAGCATGCGCAACTGCTCTTCCAGCACGTCCAGGCGCTGGCGCACGGCGACTTCGGCAAAATAACGGTCCGGCGCGATACGCTGTGAAGGGTTAGAAGGGTGCGTAACGACCGTCAAAATTTCAATCGCCATCAGTCGACCGTCGGTACGATAGATCGGCTGGTAGGTATACACACGCTCACATTGCAGCCAGTAGCGATGCTCCTGCAAGTTCTCAATACTTGCCTCAGGCGTAGTGCTCAGCCGCTGGATAACCTGCTCTGACTTCATTTCAGATGTCCTGTTGTTGGGATGGCCTTTCTGGACTCGTCACTGGGTTATCGGCGCGATAATTGAGAACTTTATGTTCAATTCACCGGGAAAATGAAATTAAGATGACAGAAATGAACAGGAACACGCGCTGGTTCAAAAAAAATAATGGAACGATGTTTTAATATAGTTGACCTGATAATTCACACAGCGCACACTGCTTTTAAATACTCTGTTCAGGTTCATGATTATGTCCAAAAAAATTGCCGTTATTGGCGAATGCATGATTGAGCTGTCACAAAAAGGCGCGGACGTTAGCCGCGGTTTTGGTGGCGATACCTTAAACACCTCCGTGTATATTGCCCGTCAGGTGCCGCCGGAGGCCCTCACCGTGAACTACGTCACCGCACTGGGTACGGACAGTTTCAGCCAGCAAATGCTGGACGCCTGGCAGAGCGAACACATTGATACCTCGCTGATTCAGCGCATGGAAAACCGCCTGCCGGGTTTGTATTACATTGAAACCGATGATACCGGCGAGCGCACCTTCTACTACTGGCGAAACGAAGCTGCGGCCAAATACTGGCTGGAAAGCGACGACGCAGCCGCCATTTGCGAAACGCTGGCGACGTTTGATTATCTCTATCTGAGCGGGATTAGCCTCGCCATCTTAAGCCCGACCAGTCGTGAAAAGCTGCTGTCGCTGCTGCGCGAATGCCGCGCCAATGGCGGGAAGGTCATTTTTGATAACAACTACCGTCCGCGCCTGTGGGCCAGCCGTGAAGAGACGCAGCAGGTTTACCAGCAGATGCTGCAGTGCACCGACATCGCGTTCCTGACGCTCGACGACGAAGATGCCCTGTGGGGCGAGAAGCCTGTTGATGAGGTTATTGCGCGCACCCAGGCCGCTGGCGTGAGCGAAGTGGTGATTAAGCGCGGCGCGGCATCGTGCCTGGTGGCCGTAGCAGGTGAGGCGGTGATTGACGTCCCGGCGGTGAAACTGGCGAAGGACAAAGTGGTGGATACTACGGCAGCGGGTGATTCCTTCAGCGCGGGCTATCTGGCGGTGCGCCTGACGGGCGGCACGCCTGAAGCGGCTGCACAGCGCGGGCACCTGACGGCCAGCACGGTGATTCAGTATCGCGGGGCGATTATTCCGCGTGAGGCGATGCCTGCTTAAATAAGGTGCGGGCTGGTGCCCTCACCCTGACCCTCTCCCACCGGGAGAGGGAATTTTTTAGATTACTGCCCCTGTGGAATATCCGTCGCGTCCTGATGCAGATCATCAGACGTTGCCGCCTGCGTAGGTTGCGGCGCGGCGGTCATGATTGAATCCCATGTCGCCTGCAGCTCCTTCATGTTGTATTCCGGCTCGCCTTTCGGCTGCAGAAGGACTAATCCCATATCCTGCGACAGCTGCTGACGTAAATCCTGATTTAACATATCGACGGTCAGCCCATTCAGGAAGTCCTGACGGAGCTTCTGGTACTGTTCCGGTGCGATGTCCACCACCTGATTCTGCAAGGAGCGAATACGCTGGCTGATCAGGATATCCGTATCGGCGCGGGCATAGGTGGCAAACAGCTTCTGCAGTTCCAGCTTTTTCTGCGCGACCAGCGCGTTGAACTCTTCTTCAGACAGGCCCTCTTTGCGCACTTTTGCCAGCTCTTTCGCCACCACGCCCAGATTGGCATTCAGCTTATCGCCAGGCGATTCGATATTAATGGCGCACTGGGCGCGCTGGAACAGCACCCGGCAGTCGAAGCCCAGCGCAATGTTCTTCACGCTGTTCTTACTGAGGCTCTGCTGAACGTGCCAGAACAACGCCTCACGCGTCAGATCCGCACGCCAGTAGCGCAGCAGCGCGGCGGATTCGCGGATAGGCTGCCAGGCGGTATCCCACATCATGGAGAGCCGGTCCTGACGCACGGCATCAGTGGAGATGCTGACTGGCTCTGTCCGCAGCGGGGAGAGCGTCGGGACAGGAGCAGGCGTTTCACGCTTGCCTTTCAGCTCGCCGAAGGCTTTGTTGATCTGCTCAACCACCGCGCGGCTATCCACATTCCCGACCACGATCAGCGTCATCGCGTCCGGGGTGTACCATTTCTGATAGAACGATTTTACCTGTTCGGCATCGACCGGCTGTTTCAGCGGCTCTGCCGGATCGTGCCCAAGCAGCGCTGAGCCTTTCAGGCGATAACGCCACCAGCCCTCTTTGGTATCCGCAGGCCAGGTCGCCACCATATCGCTGTTGCTCAGCGCATAGTTAACGGTTTCCGGCGTGATCGCCAGATTGCCAGTGGCATCGGAGAGATACGTAAGGGCTTCTTTAAGCAGATCGTTACGGTTATTCGGCAGGCTCAGGTTAAACATGGTGTAGTCATACGAGACGACGGCTGGCGGCAATGGACGCTTCGGGTCAATGCCTTGCTGCCAGAGCGAACGCACCTGAACAGCCTGTAAACTGCCGCTCTGGGTGAGCGCCAGTCGGGGAATAAAATGGCTAAAGCCGGTCTGCTGGGTGCTTTCAGTGAGGGAGCCGGTATTCACAGACAGACGGATCTCAATACGATCGCTGGGACGCTGCGGCGTGGCTAACACCTGCCACTGAAAACCATTCGCCAGGGTCCCTTGTTGCCATGCCGGGTCTGGCTGGAGCGCATCTGCCTGCACATAACTGGCTGCTGCCATCATCAGCAAACCGCCGGTTAAGAGTCGAATTTTTGTGCCCTGCATGTGAACCCCTGATCAACATTCCTGGTTAAAAAGAGTGTCTCGCGACGCGCTTCACTCTAAAAGATGACGATGAAAACACGTCGATTAGACCGCGCGTTCGGCAAAACGTCACGGTGAGAAGTGCAATATACCCAAAAAAAATCTTGTCGAATTATGACAGGTACGAACAGTCATTATGCGCAGGAGCCCGCATTCCGACAAGGGAATGCGGGAATTTAGCGGAAAATCAGGAGGATAAACCCGGGTTTTTGCTATCAGAAGAGCGATTATTCAGCGTATCGTCGAGCTTTTTGTGATCCAGCTCTTTAACCCATTTTGCCACCACAACCGTAGCCACGCCGTTACCCACCAGGTTGGTTAACGCACGCGCTTCAGACATAAAGCGGTCAATACCGAGAATCAACGCCAGACCGGCCACCGGCAGATGTCCCACAGCGGAAATGGTCGCCGCCAGCACAATAAAGCCACTGCCCGTTACGCCCGCAGCCCCTTTCGACGAGAGCAGCAGCACCACCAGCAGGGTGATCTGATGGAAGATATCCATATGGCTGTTGGTTGCCTGTGCAATAAACACTGCCGCCATGGTCAGGTATATCGAGGTACCGTCGAGGTTAAAGGAGTACCCCGTCGGGATCACCAACCCCACCACCGATTTACGACAACCCAGCTTCTCCATCTTATCGAGCATGCGCGGCAGCGCCGACTCAGAGGAGGAGGTCCCCAGCACAATCAGCAGCTCTTCGCGGATATAGCGGATAAATTTGAAGATGCTGAAACCGGCCGCGCGGGCAATCGACCCCAGCACCACCACCACAAACAGAATACAGGTGATATAGAAGCAGATAATCAGCTGGCCGAGCTGTACCAGCGTGCCGACGCCGTATTTACCGATGGTGAACGCCATTGCCCCGAAGGCACCAATCGGCGCCAGGCGCATGATCATATTGATGATGCCAAAGATGACCTGCGAGAAGCTTTCAATGACGTTAAAGATCAGCTGGCCTTTGCTGCCCAGACGATGCAGGGCAAAACCAAACATGACGGCGAACAGCAGCACCTGCAGAATGTTTCCGCTGGCAAACGCCCCGATCACGCTGCCGGGAATGACGTCCAGCAGGAAGGCGACCACGCCCTGATCTTTCGCCTGCTCAGCGTAAACCGCCACCGCTTTGGCATCCAGCGTCGACGGGTCGACGTTCATGCCAGCGCCAGGTTGTACCACGTTGACAATGATCAGACCGATAATCAGTGCCAGGGTGCTGACCACTTCGAAATAAAGCAGCGCCACTGCACCGGTACGCCCTACCGCCTTCATGCTTTCCATGCCAGCGATACCGGTTACCACCGTACAGAAGATCACCGGGGCGATGACCATTTTAATGAGCTTAACGAACGCGTCGCCAAGCGGTTTCATTTGCGCACCCAGTTCCGGGTAGTAGTGACCCAGTAAAATACCGATTGCGATGGCTGTCAGGACCTGGAAGTAAAGACTTTTGAAGAGTGAGGTTTTCATAGAATGTCCTTGGGAAGAAAAACCACAGGCTTTGTAAGGTTATGGTTAACCTGCGGCTCTAAAATAACACCCGCATAACAGGACAGAAATAAACTCAGTTCAAATTTGAAACACAAATGTTAAGAACTTTGAGCTGGCTCGCACAAGCCAGCAACAAAATTACACTTTTGCGTTATTGCCAGCGCCGGAAAGGTACCGTTGTTCAAAGACATCCGACGGGACGGCACGGGCAAACAGGAAGCCCTGGCCTTTCCCGACACCCGCCTCAGCCAGCCAGCGGCGCTGTGCTTCCGTTTCGATACCCTCAGCAATCAGATTCAGGTTGAGGCTACGCGCCATCTGAATAATGGCTTGCACCATGCTGCTGTCTTCCGGCAGCCCATCGACAAACGCTTTGTCGATTTTCAGGACATCCACCGGCAGCGTTTTCATGTGCTGAAGCTGACGCAGTCCGGCATAGCCCATGCCAAAATCATCCAGCGCGATGCGGATACCGGCGTTGCGCAGCGGTTTGAGGATCGCGACCGCCTCATTCGGGTCGTCAATACGACGGCTTTCCGTCACTTCCAGAATCAGCGTATCCGGCTGGATCCGGTAGCGATTGATGAGCTCCAGCATCTCCGAGACCATAGTGGGATGCATCAACTGCAGGGCAGAGAGATTGACCGACAGCGGCAGGTTGACACCACGCTCCTGCCAGGCGGCAAGCTGGCGGCATGACTCCTCAAGCACCCAGTAGCCCACCGTGACCATCAGACCACAGGACTCAATACGTTCGTTTAACCCTTCCGGCAGCTCCCAGCTGCCATCCGGCTGCTGCACGCGCAACAGCGCTTCCGCGCTTTCCACTTCACCCGTCAGCAAATTGACCTGCGGCTGGAGCCAGAGGGCAAACTGGTGGTTATCCAGCGCGGTGAGGATGTCGCTCTCTTCCGTCAGACGCTGCTGCGCCTTTTCCATCTGATCCGGGTCGAAGAACTGGATCTGGTTTTTCCCTTTGCGACGGGCGGTGAATGCCGCCGAGAAGGCGCGACGATAGAGCTGCTCCGCGGTCAGATCGCCATAGAACATGGCAATCCCGATACTGGCGCTGGGGCGAAGCTGGATACCCTGAATGGGCAGCCGCTCATTAATGACAGTGAGTACTTGCTGACCTAACGTGATCGCATGCCACGGCTCTTTCACGCCGTTCGCAATCACCACCAGGTCATAACCGCTGACCTGAGTCAGCACCATACGTGGAGCAAGAACCGATTTAACCTTTTCGACCAGCGTCAGCAACAGCATTTCACGCTGGCTCTCCTTGAGCACCCCAGCGGTATCCTGCAGGGTTTCACAGGCGATGACCATCAGCGCCGTGGTCTGCTGGCGCGCCACGGTCTGCTCCAGCATCGCCATCAGGAACGCTTTATTAGGAAGCTCCGACACCGGGAAACGGGTGGCGCTACTGTTCAGTTCATCCTGCTGACGCTGAATGCGCTGCTGGTTGAGGTTGTAGCTGCGCACCAGCATGCCGATCTCATCGTCATGATGCAGGCGGGGCAGCTCAAGCTGATGACCCATCTGCTCCTGGGGGGAAAGCGCGTTCAGCTCCCGGGCGATACGCCGCAGCGGGTGGACAATCAGCCGGTTAATGCACCAGGTCAGCGCCACGCTCAGTATCAGCGTCATAAGTAAGCAAGTGGTCACTAACGTAATAAACCAGCTCATGACGAATTTATACATGCGGTACGAGTCCGCCTGCAGAACAAGATAGGCCAGCGGCTGCGGATTCGCAGGGCGTTCGAGCGAGTAGATGGGAAGCGAAATTTGTACCGGCAGTTCAAACAGGCGCATCACCATCATCGGGACGGGACGTTCCGGGATAAAACTCATCCGCAGCGCCTGGAACTGGTTCGGCAGCACCACGTCTGCGCGGCTGACGACGCCCGCAGGCTGAATACGTTTTAAAATGGTTTCCGCTTCGGGAATATCGCCTTTCAGAATAGAAGCCGAAAGCGGGCCACGCACCGAGCGGGCAATACTTTCTAATTGCGAAGCCGTGTTATAGCGATTCTGCTGTACGGAATGAAACAGCAAAATGACGCAAAATAGCAGTACAAACAGCAAGGTGACAGCAGAAACCATCGCCATCTGTTTGATCGTTAAGGAACGGCTGACACGCAAAATGACTCTCCACAGAACTCGAAGCGCAGGGCGCACCAGGGTGTAAACCTGGCGCGCCTGAGTATACCCGATCGCCGCACTTTTAAGAGAGACTTACAAATGGATTAAGTAAAATCCGATTACCAGTCCGCGTAGGGAATGAGCGGCTGTGGCGGTAAGTCCATATCACCCTGCCAGCCTGCGGCGGAGTAGCGTACATAGAGCAGCGCATGGCTTGGGGTATAGTCTTTCGCTTCCTGAATATCCACGCCAAGACCCACAAACCAGTTGGACGTGACCCGGCGCTCGACAATGGCCCGCGCGGTATAACCGGTGCCTGAGGAGCTGCTGCCGGTTTCCATCGCCCCCCTGTCGGTGTAGCGGCCTGGCTCATCGACGGGAATGAGTCCCTGAAGGGGATAGCGCAGCACATCGTTGGTTTTGGAGTGAGACCATGAGACAGATCCGCCCAGCTCCCAGGACCAGTTCTCCGTGCGTTTACGCCAGGTGACCGGCAGCGCAAAGGAGACATATTCCTGCGGGCTATAATAGCCGCCCTGACCCAGGGTATAGCCGCTCAGATCTTTATCGTAGTGCCAGAGCATGTTAGAGACACCGACAGTCAGGCGCTCGTTGTTTTTATTAATCAGCTTGTAGTAGTAACCGGTCATCCAGCGGACGCGCCAGTTATCCTCTACATTTTTCCCGGTCAGCGATTCCGCGTTCAGGCTTGACCAGATGCCGTTCGCCTCGCCTTTATCGTAGCTGATGCTCACGCCACCGCCGGTGGCGCGCACGCCGCCCCAGGTGGTGCCGGTATTGGTGTCTTTTTGCCCGGCAAAGGCCAGCAGAGAGCTGGAGATCGGGCGACGGTGGGCGTTAATGGTGTAGCCGATAGGACCGAGATCGTTGCTATAGCTCACCCCGCCGACCACATCCACCACGTCAAAGCCCATTGGCGTGGTGCCGATATCCCATGCCCAGGTTTTATTCTGCCAGCCCACGGCCACGCTTGCGCCGTTTGACGTCTGACTGGTGTTGCCACGACATGGCGTTTCGGCACAGGTCCCCCATTTGGGATCGTAGGTGCCGTTGTTAGTGGCAAACGAACCGGCATCCATATTGACCAGATCGCTGCGGAGGAACATCCGTCCATCAGAGAGCGGCGCATCCACCTGCAGCATGGTGGTGTGGGCTTTCAGGTCGGAGTAGCCGCCGGTACCGCTGGAGCCCCAGTAGTCGTGCTGCAGCGTAACGTTAACATCCTGCTGGCGATACAAATCACCGGCATCGCTACGCACGCCGCGCTTCAGCCAGTCATCTTTTTCGTCGTTACGCGTCAGGCGCGTAAAGGTGTCATTGTCTGCCGGACGGGTGGTGGTGATGCCAGAGGAGACCATGGCATCTTTATAGGTTTCCAGCGCCTGCTGAGGCTGGCCGTTTTGCGTCTGAAAACGTGCCGCATCACGCAGCACCAGCGCGTTTTCCATTGATGCAGGCTGTGATTTTGCCTGCGGAATGATGCTGTTGAACGTCTTTTCTGCCGCAGCAGAATCACCCAGCCCCGCCTGCGCCATCGCGATGCGGCGCTGCATGTTGAGCGACAACGGCTGACCATTTTGCGTCGCAGGCAGTTTCGCCAGTTCGGCACGCGCAGCGTCTTTGTCGCCCTGCGCACTGTAGATTTCGGTCAGGCCGAGGATCGCATCTTCGTTTTGTGGCTCGCGCTGCAACACGCCGCTGTATGCCGTTTTTGCTGCACTGAGATCGCCCCGCTGCTGCGCCCAGTCCGCCAGGGTTAAATCGATACGGGTAGAAGCAGGTTGCTGACGAAGAAGATTTTCCGCCTCCTGCTCTTTGCCGCTGTCGCGCAGGCGATTGGCGGTTTCGAGCACCTGATTACTTTGCAGGCGGTCGGCAAGCTCCTGAATATTGCTGTTCCACTGGCTGCGCGGCAGCGTCTCCAGATGGGCCAGCGCGGCACGATCCTGGTCGTTACCGGAAAGATAGAGCCCGTTGGCATACACCTGATCCGGGTCGGTCGGTTTCTGGCTGGCAAGCTGACGCATCAGGGTATCTGCCTGACTGCGCTGGCCCGCGCTGTAGAGATCGCGCGACAGGCGATAGGTGATCCACACGTCGCCTGGAGAGAGCGCCAGACGACGACGCTGAACCTCGGCGGCCTGGGCGTATTTGCCCTGGTTCTCCAGCTGCTCGGCCTGGGCGGAGAGTTGTTCGTTGGTCAGGCTACGTTCAATATCATCAATGCTGCGACGCTGGCTGGCGGAGAGCGACTGGATAAACTGCGAGGCTTTCTCCGGTGACTGTGCGCGATAAATATTGGCCAGTCCGCGGACCGCGTTACTGTTGCCGCTGTCCATGCGTAATGCCTGGCGATAATAGCGCTCGGCGGCGTCGTTATCTTTACGTGCCGCTGCGGCATCACCCAGCCCCAGCACCGCATAACTGTCGCTATTGTCGATAGTGCGCGCCTGTTGATAATAGCGCTCCGCCTGTGCCGGGTTATTCGCTTTCAGCGCCGCATCCCCCTGCTGGATCAGCAGCCAGTAACGGTTCACCTTCAGCAAGCTGTCCCATTTGCCGCGGTTATCGCTCTGCGGATCGAGGGCGATCGCCTTTTCAAACTGTGCCACCGCGCGAGCACGGTCGCCTTTCTGGGAGTATGCCTGGCCCAGCGCGCCAATGGCTTCGCTGTCGGCATGGTTTGCGCTGACCGCCTTTTGCAGTTCCGCCACCGCCTTATCACCCTGTCCGGCATCCACTGCCGCCAGGCCTTGCGCTTTCGCACGGAAAGTTGGATCGGCGAGCTGTTTTTGCTGCGCTTCAAGCTGTGAACGCGCGGCGGTTACGTTCTCACCGTCACTGAATACGCTCAGGTACTTTTGCAGCGCGGAGACGCTGGCACTGCTGACAGGCTGGTCTTTGATCTGCGCATACCACATATCCGACGCCTGGCTGCGGCCATTGCTGGATTTGGCCATCTCCTGCAGCACCGCAAAGCCTTCATCACGGCGCCCGGTCTGGAACAGCAGCTGAGCCAGCGTCGACTGCAGCTGCGTATTGCCAGGGCTGCTGCTGTTGATCTTTTTCAACTGGTTAATGGCCGCATTGCGGCGGGCGGGATCTTTCGCCACCACATTCCAGTATTCCGTTGCCACGTTGCCGCCCGGCGGGTTGCCGTCGAACAGCTTGTCATAGGCGGCAATCGCTTCCTGGGTATGGCCTGTCGTGGCGAGTAAGCGAGCCTGCTGTAACTGCTGGCGGCCATCCGGCGTGGAAAGCAGCATCGTGTTGCGCGAGGACTGGTACGCGCTGGAACCGGGGGCGATCCCTTTCAGTCTATCCAGCTCTTTTTGTGCGCCGGCGTTGTCGCCCTGACGAAGCAGATAACGAAAACGTGCCGCAATAACGTCAGGGTTGTTCGGGTCGATCAGCTCAAGACGATAGAGCGACTGACGCACCAAATCTTCACGCTGCGTCGATTCCCCCAGGCGCACCTGCTCCAGCAGCTGTTGCTGCTGCGGAGAGTTGACGGCCTGAGCCAGCGGCATCAGCGCCAGGCCAAGCGATAAACTGAGTAGATTTACTGTGAACTTGCGCATTCCTGGCCCCAATCCGGTATTAATTCACCTTTTGTGGTGAAACGAAAACGATGCTGATCCCATCCTTGTCCAAAGAGAGTCAGTACATAACTGTAGTAAGCATTATCATCAGGAAAGTGGTCAGCCACGCGCTGGCGCTGGACGGCCTGCGCATCACGCTGTTGTAAAAAAGGCAGCATGGCGGCAGAGAAGCCGACCGGGCCATTGCCCGTGCGTGCTCCACTCGCCACATTCACTTTCTCCGGTGGTACACCCTGTTTTGTTGTGGTGGCGGCCATCGGCCTGAAGCGCGCCAGCAGCCGGGCTTTTTGAGGATCGTTATCGTTCATCATCCCCACCCAGAGATAGACGCGGATGGCGTCATATCCCCCCACCAGCGGCGGCTCCTGCTGTAACCGCCAGCCTTTGTTTTTCTGGTATTGCACCCAGTCCGGCGAAAAACCTTTCGGCGCACTCTCCAGCAGCAAGCGCAGATTGGTCTCACGCAGGGTGGTCCACGGGGCGCCAAAACGCGTGAAGTAGCTTGCGAGCTGTGGTGGAAGATAGCTGGGATTAAAACGCCAGGCGTTCTCATCGACAAAGCCAACTTTACCGGGCAGCAGCATCAGACCGAGGCCAGGTACTTTCACCACTTCTTCGCGGGCGATGCGCTCGAGTAGCGCCTTGCCCGTACGGGTATAGTCAGCGTC
The DNA here is from genome assembly GCF_049237265.1 of Enterobacter cloacae complex sp. IR5384. NCBI lineage: Bacteria > Pseudomonadati > Pseudomonadota > Gammaproteobacteria > Enterobacterales > Enterobacteriaceae > Enterobacter > Enterobacter cloacae complex sp. IR5384. The sequence goes on from NZ_JBMKHJ010000034.1 coordinate 40,098, forward strand.
TTTCCATAACCGCCCCGCTTCAAGCAGGGACCAGGCGATCCAGATATCGGCATCCGAGGCGGAATTGGTATCGATAACCGCCCAGGTGTCTTTGTCTTTTTGTCCCCATAACCAGGCAGGGAGCGTGTCGTCGAGATGCCCCCCGGCAAGGTTATCCCGCGTCCATGCCAGCACCTTGTCGAACGCTTTACGGTCATTCGCGGCGAGGGCAAAGAACAGCGCGTAGCTTTGCCCTTCCGAGGTAGTGATTTTACGCGTGTCGCTGGGATCAATGACCCGCCCGCCCTCGCTGATGTAATCCTGTTTAAATTTCTCCCAGGCAGGCCAGGTACAGGCGGCGCGCAGAGGCACCGCCGCCAGCATCAACGCAATGACACACCAGCGAAAGGCTTTCATCACATCTTACTCATGATCCGGATTCAGGCGACGACGGCTGATGATACGCAGCAGACGCCACAGCACCCAGGCCAGCAGCACCACGCTGACGGCGGCCAGGATAGCGAGCAGAATCGGATGGTTAGAGAGCGCATACCACAGACGTTCGAACCATGGCAGATGCCCCACATAGTACACATCGCCTACGCGCAGGCTGTTCACGCCCGACTCACGGATCACCGACACAGAGCCGAACATCGCGGCACGTTTACCGCTGTCGTTCATCGCACTGTTGAGCAGTTCGTAGCCACGCGGGCTGTCTGCGAGCAGGGCAATCACGCTACGCTGATCGTTATACGGTGACTGGAAGCCGACCACGGCCGCCATCGCCCCCTGAGACGTAACAGCCGTCTGCGCGCTGGCTTTACGATCGTTGATATCCGGCATGATGCTCGGGAACTCGGTCTGACGCAGCGGCGTGTTAACCCAGGACTGGGCTGCCTGAACCAGCAGATCGATACGCTTCTCATCCTTCAGCTTATCCGGGATGGAACCGATCACCATGATGTCCGCATCTTTGTTCTGAATTTGAGTGCCATCATCCGTCAGGGTAACGTTAATCGCCGGCAGGCCCGTTTGCGCGCCTACGGTCGCCATGGTGTCCAGCAGCGTCGTCACCTGCCCTTCATTTGGTGCTTTTGGCATCACAATAATGGATTCAGACAGGTCCGCCATACGGCTGAACGGGAAGCCCGCGTTAGCAAATGCCCGCAGATCCGGCATGGCGAGGAAGTGATAGTACTTCGAGAAGTCGATGGTCGATTCATCGCCAATCACGACATGGTTCTGCACCGGCTGGAAGGTGATGCAGTTGTCCACCGAACCGCCCGGCATTGGATTCATGTACTGGAAATCAAAGCGCAGCTGGTTTACCGCCCCGAGCTTCAGCGCCGGGATGGAGACATCGGTTTTACCATCCAGCAGCCCCTGCAGTACCGGCAAACGCAGCAGCAGACGGTTCGTTTCCTGATTACTCACCAGATTAAACGACTGCAGGAACTGGTTATTCAGGCTGATATCCATGCGCGAACTGTCTTTGGTTGACGGCGCGGTGTAACGATAGTTCATGTTCATATCGATACCGGTGGTGCGCAGCAGATACAGGTCCGGCGGCAGGTTCAGCGACAGGCTGACAGGAGACGGCTCAATCCCTGTCGACTGCAGCTGCTCTTCATAGGTTTTCAGCTCGCCGAAGGTGACGGCGCGGTCGGTACGTACCCAGTTTGGCGCGTCATAAGGTTTACGTGCCAGCAGCGGCTTGACCTCATCGACAACCACGCTACTGCCGCGGAACAGGATATTCCCCTGTGCAATCGCTTTTGCCGCCTGCACCAGGTCTTTCTCATCACGCCCGAAAACCACCAGCAGTTTCACATACGGGTTATCCGGGTGGCTTATCATCTCAATGGTCGGCGCTTTGACATCCGGGTGCTCACGCAGGAAAGCAGGACGCTTCGCGTTGGTCGCAAAGATGATGGCATTTCTGTCAGGGATCTTGTCATACACAACCGGGAAGTTCTGCCCGCGCCAGCCGGAACGGGAGCCGAACCAGGAGGCCACGATGGTCGCTGCCAGTTGCTCCGTGACGTCCGGTGAGGATGCAAAGACCATCGGCAGGTTTAACGGGCGATTATCACGCGGATCGAAGAACGGCACCGGGAACGCGGAGAGATCGTTTTTCAGCGCCAGCGACTGGTAGGTCATCTGCAGAGATGAGTTACGCCCGACATCCATCCACAGCGTGTTGCTGGCCGGGTTTTCGCAGACGTCACGGTAGTGGCCCACGAATTCCAGACGGATACGGTTAAAGTCGGTGATAAACAGCGGGTTGATCGGCACCTGAGCCAGGGTTTTCTTACCCAACTGCTCTTTGGTGACCGGCAGCACGTCCATCAGTTCGTCATTCAGGTAGACCTTCAGCTGAGACTGGGTCGGCAGCAGCGAAGGAGAAGGGGTATATTCCAGGTTCAGCACCGCCTTCGACACAACCTCATCGCTGCGCATACCAAACTCAACGCCGCCTTTAGGATTGACGCCGCGCAGCACCATGCTGCCCGGAGGCGGCGCAATCTGCGCAAAGGTGAGCTTCACGTCCCGCGACGGGGCATTCTCTGTGACAACAGGCGCATTAGCCCCCGGAACGCCCGGCATCACCTGCCCCACAACCTGCGCGTCGGCCGGCAGGGTATTTCCCGCTGTCGGCTGGTTGGGAACGAGATTTTCTGTTTGACCGGGCGCCGCGGTGACAACCGGCTCGGTCGCTTGCGACACCACAGGCACCGTAGGAGCTGGCGTGGCCGCGGCGTTATCAGGCGCTGCGTTAGCCATTGTTGCGGGGAGCGTACTCATCCCCATTGCCACTGCACATAACCAGGAAAGTTTTGTTTTCATCGCGTTATCATCATTGTTGAGCCATAACCGGGTCCGCCTGCTTCGCCTCATCCCGCTCAGGACGACGAGGAATGAACGACACGACCCAGGAAACCAGCGAAGTAAGTGACCGGAAAATTATTTTCACCGACGACGGGGCAAATTCTGCAAGGTGACGATAGCCACGGAACCCCAGCTTCAGAATATCCAGCAGGCTTTCCAGAGGCTTATCTTCCGGGAAGCTGTCCTGCCAGAGAGCCCACGTATCCGCGCGGGCAAACGTACACTGCACAAAATCAATATGTTGCTTCCTGGTCAGCGGCATCAGTTGCAGACCCACTTCATTGCCTGCCACACGCACAACCTGTGTCGGGAAGACATACTCCTGCTGGCCACGCTTAAGCAACAGGTTAACCTTCTGCCCTTCCAGCACCTTCGCCTGTCCGTTGATTTTGATACCCAGACCACCGTCGGAGAAGTCATGAACGGTACAGGAGAAGAGATGACCATCTTCACGGGCTATCGCCGCAGGCATGCTGATTTCAACACGATGCGCGCGACGTACCTGCTTGCTTTCCACCGACACCGCCACCGCGCCGCCAAGGATAATCAGGTTGTAAAATACCCATGCCATACTGACGAACACCGTCAGGATTTCGTTTTCCGGACCGTAGAAGTAGCGCCAGATACCGGCAATCACCCCCACAATGTTCAGCAGCACCAGGAAGATGTACGGACGGGAGATCACCCAGTCGACATACTCCTCTTCCACCAGGCCCCCCTTCGCGGTGACGTTAAACTTGCCTTTATGCGGGTTAATCAGCGCCACCATCGTTGGCGGCGCGATGTACCAGGCCAGCACCGTTTCGTAGATTTCACTCCAGAATGAGTGGCGATACTTGCCCTGAATCTTCGAGTTGGTCAGGCTCGCGTGGATCATGTGCGGCAGAACAAACAGCGCAATCATCAGCGCGGGCGCGTAGATGATATAGGCGTGAAGAAGCAGGAACGCCAGCGGCGCGGTCAGGAAGATCAGCCGCGGAATACCGGATAAGAAGTGGAACATGGCGTTGACGTAGCACAGACGTTGCGCCAGCTTGAGGCCTTTACCCAACAGCGGGTTATCAAGACGGAAAATCTGTACCATTCCGCGCGCCCAGCGAATACGCTGGCCGATATGCGCCGACAGGGATTCCGTCGCCAGACCGGCCGCCTGAGGGATACGCATATAGGCCGAGGTATAGCCGCGACGGTGCAGGCGTAGCGAGGTATGGGCATCTTCGGTAACCGTTTCAACCGCGATGCCGCCAATTTCATCCAGTGGTTTACGGCGGATAACCGCACAGGAACCGCAGAAGAAGGTCGCATCCCACATGTCGTTGCCGTCCTGCACCAGGCCATAGAACAGCGTGCCTTCGTTCGGGGTCTTACGGAAACGGCCGAGGTTACGTTCAAACGGATCCGGCGAGAAGAAATGGTGCGGCGTCTGCATCATCGCCAGCGCTTTCTCTTTCAGGAACCAGCCCATCGTCATCTGCAGGAATGAGCGCGTCGGCACGTGGTCGCAGTCAAAGATGGAGACAAACTCCCCTGTCGCATACTTCAGCGCGTTGTTGATGTTCCCGGCTTTGGCATGTTCGTGAGAGGTACGGGCGATATACTCAACGCCCACCTCTTGCGCGAACTCACGGAACGCGGCCCGACCGCCGTCATCCAGGATCCAGATTTTGAGCTTATCTTTGGGCCAGTCGATACCCAGCGCGGCGTAAATGGTATTTTTCACCACGCTCAGATCTTCGTTATAGGTCGGCACAAAGAGATCGACAGTCGGCCACTGCGACGTATCTTTTGGCAGCGGAACCGGCTGGCGGTTGAGCGGCCAGATCACCTGGAAATAGCCCAACACCAGCACAATCCAGGCGTACGTTTCAGCAAACAGCAGCACCAGACCGCATACCAGACTAACCGGATCATCCCAGTTCAGCGTTGAGGTATAACGCCACCAGATATAGCGGCAGGAGACGGTCAGTGATAACACAATCAACATCAGGGCGGAGAAGCGTCCCGGTATACGCCGCACCAGCAGCGCCACGCCCCACAGCAGGATCAGGAAAGTGAACTGCGCCAGCGGGTTAAAGGGTTGCGTGATACAGACCAGCGCCAGAATGAGCGAGAAGACAACAATCACGCCCAGAATAAAACGCCGTAAACCCGGGTGCAGATGCCCGAGTTCTTTATGGTTATCCAGATGGCTGGTCTTATCGCCCACGCGGTCAGGCAGCCTGTCCAGCCACTGATGATAGCGTTCGCGTAAAAGCTGGACCCGGCTGAAGCTGCGCCAGTGCGGCGTCTTTTTCTCCTGCCGCGGCGACGTGACCACCAGCCAGATGGCCTGAATGATGTACCGCGCCGGATCTAATGGCCGTGGACGGTCAGGATTAATGTGCGGATACAATTCACTGTGTCGCGCACGAATGCGCTGCCAGCGGGGGTGCTCGAGGGGGATGAACATCCAGGCCAGAATCATCCAGAAACAGCCGAACACGGCGCTAAATGCCGATGCACCGTGCCGGCGATAATGCCGGTAATGGTCGCTTAAACGCGAACTGACCGGTGGGATGAGTAACCAGCTGGCGAGTCGACTCATACCGTACCCCTGGCAGGATCCGCCTCTTGGGCGAAGTGCAGCAGACACCAGTTCGCCAGCGTCAGGATCTCTTCTGCCGCCAGCGAATCGCTACGATACTCGCCAAGTGGCTGTTTGGAGGCGAGGCATTCCGCCATCCCCTCATCACGATGGATCACAATCGGCAGCAGACGACGCTGGCTTTGCAGCCAGACCTGATACAGATCGTCCTGGATCTGGCTGCCAATGCGTAAATCGTTAATCAGGATATGGCTATTCTGGGGCAACCCCTGCTGATGTAAACGGATATGGCAATTAGCATCGACGTTCACAATGGAGAGCACGTGGTCGCACTGGGCAATCAGCTGTCGGGTCAGCGTGCCGGCACCGTGCGGCAGATCCAGCAGGATCCACTGATAATGGCCTTTTTCTTTGAGGCTCTGCAGTGCGAGTGTGAATTGCGAAAATAAACGCTGATAGGCGGCTTCATTCTCACGCTCTGTCGTGGTCAGTTGACCAAACGGCAGGAGATCGAGCTGAGAGGTGTAACGCAGACCCGCATCACGCCAGTCTTTATCATCAAGCAACGCGCGGGCCCAACCCTCTGTACGGGTAAAGTCGACGTTAAATGACATACGCAGCAAATTATCGGCGCAGGCGTCAATCACCAGCACCGATTCACCTAAAAGCTGTAATGACCACGCCAGCGCCGCGGTAACGGATGTTGTACCCACTCCACCACGGACGCCCTGTAATCCGAGTATGGCCATCAATGGCTCCCTTATTGTTGTTGGGTAAATTCAGCTAATAACGGCCAACGTTTAATAGCCGCAGCCAACTGTTCCCGCTGGGAAATATCGGTGTAATCTATTTCAGGTAAAGAAAAGGCCTGCGTCAGCGCCAGAAAATCGTTTTGGAATGTGTAACCCAGGGTCGAATCGACTGGGGTTCCGGGTTCGTTATTATCCATTTTTTTCCATCCCTTTGAGTATCGTTTTACTCTCTGAAGTCGCGAGGCTTCCTGCCCTGTGAAATTTCATTTACATGCTAAATCTGATGCTCTTTAATTTCAATGTTAGGTTTATTTCTACGCTTTCGCTAGTAAACTGATATACAGACAAATTAGACGAAAAGAGGGACACCGTGGACTCCATATTTTCTATTGGCATCCAGTCATTATGGGACGAATTGCGCCACATGCCAGTCGGAGGAGTCTGGTGGGTTAATTCGGATCATAATGAAGATGCTATCAGTCTGGTAAACCAGACAATTGCCGCGCAGGGTAAGGACTCCCGGGTCGCTGTCATTAGTATGGGCGAAGACCCGAAGCAAATTATTACGCTTGAGCGAGACCGCGGTCCACAGACGGTACGCTTGTTTTCCATGCCGTCGGAAGCAGATAGTCTATACTATTTGTCCCGCGACATTCAGTGTTCCATCAATCCAGACCGCTTTTTATTGATTCTTAAATGTTCACATAACGCCCTGCAAAATATCCCGACGGAGAAACTGCTGCAGTGGCTGGAAAAAATCAATAAATGGGCAAAATTTCAAAATTGCACGCTATTGATAATCAATCCCGGCAGTAATAACGACAAGCTGTTTTCACTTTTAATGGCGGAGTATCGCTCGCTATTCGGCCTGGCGAGTCTGCGCGACCAGGCGGGCAGCTATCTCTACGATATTGCATTCTGGTGTAATGAAAAAGGCGTGAGCGCCAGACAGCAACTTACGCTTAAACATATTGACGGCGAGTGGCACCTTGCCCAGCAAGAAGAAACCGTGGTGCAACCGCGCAGCGATGAAAAACGGATCCTGAGCCATATTGCGGTACTGGAGGGGGCGCCCGCGCTGTCTGAAAACTGGTCCCTGTTTGAGTCCAATGAAGCGCTTTTTCATGAAGCTCGCACGACGCAGGCGGCAACCCTTGTTTTCTCGCTGATGCAGAACAACCAGATTGAAACGCTGGCACGACAAATTCATACCTTACGTCGTCAACGCGGCAGCGCGTTAAAAATTGTGGTACGCGAAAACAATACCAGCCTGCGTGCCACGGACGAACGTCTGCTTTTGGGCTGTGGCGCAAACATGGTTATCCCGTGGAATGCCCCTCTGTCACGCTGCCTGACGCTTATCGAAAGTGTCCAGGGGCAGCAGTTCAACCGCCACGTACCGGAAGATATTTCCACGCTGCTTTCCATGACGCAGCCGATGAAACTGCGTGGTTATCAGAAATGGGATACCTTCTGCGATGCCGTTGGCAACATGATGAACAACACGCTGCTTCCTGCAGACGGGAAAGGGGTAATGGTTGCCCTGCGACCTGTACCGGGGATCCGCGTGGAACAGGCGCTCACCTTATGCCGCCCGAACCGTACCGGGGACATCATGACGATTGGCGACAACCGCCTGGTTCTGTTTTTGTCTTTTTGTCGGGTGAACGATCTCGATACCGCACTGAACCATATCTTCCCGCTGCCTACCGGGGATATTTTCTCAAACCGTATGATTTGGTTCGAAGACAATCTGATCAGCGCTGAGCTGGTGCAGATGCGTGCCCTCGCGCCTGAAAACTGGGTGAAACCGCTACCTGTCACGAGCGATGTCAAACCGATCCTCAATGCACGGCATGACGGCCATGTCTGGCGTCGGGTTCCGGAACCCCTTCGCTTATTAACTGAGAATGGGGAGAACGCACCATCATGAATATCAGCGATATCATTCAACTGGTTGTATTCTGTGCGCTGATCTTTTTCCCGCTTGGTTATTATGCACGCCATTCACTGCGTCGTATTCGCGATACGGCCAGAATGGCGTTTGGCAAACCTCGCTATGTCAAACCAGCCGGAACACTGACACGGGCAACACACGTCAAGGCAGACCGAAAACATGACTAACTCAACTTATACCGCTTCGTCACCATCGCCTCTGTGGCAATACTGGCGCGGCCTTTCCGGCTGGAACTTCTACTTTCTGGTGAAGTTTGGTCTGCTGTGGGCTGGCTATCTGAACTTCCATCCTCTGCTGAACCTGGTGTTTATGGCTTTCCTGCTGATGCCGCTGCCCAATATCAGGCTGCATCGCTTGCGTCACTGGGTTGCCATCCCGCTGGGTTTTGCGCTGTTCTGGCATGATACCTGGCTGCCGGGGCCGGACAGCATCATGAGTCAGGGTTCGCAGGTCGCCGGGTTTAGCGCCAGCTATATCCTCGACCTGACCGAGCGCTTTATTAACTGGCAGATGATTGGCGCGGTCTTTGTGCTGCTGGTTGCCTGGCTGTTTCTGTCACAGTGGATCCGCGTCACGGTGTTTGTCGTTGCCATTATGATTTGGCTGAACGTTCTGACGCTGGCTGGGCCAAGTTTTTCCCTGTGGCCTGCCGGTCAACCGACCAGCACAGTGACCACCACCGGAGGAAGCGCGGTAGCAACCGTTGCCACGGCTGGCGACACGCCGGTGGTGGGCGATATTCCAGCACAGACCGCACCGCCGACCTCAACCAACCTGAATGCCTGGCTTTCCAGCTTCTACACCGCGGAAGATAAGCGTCAGACTAAATTCCCGGATGCACTCCCGGCAGATGCTCAGCCGTTTGAACTGCTGGTAATTAACATCTGCTCCCTCTCCTGGGCTGACGTTGATGCGGCTGGTTTAATGTCGCACCCGCTGTGGTCGCATTTCGATATCCAGTTTAAAGACTTTAACTCTGCCACCTCGTACAGCGGCCCGGCGGCCATCCGCCTGCTGCGAGCAAGCTGCGGCCAGCCATCGCACAAGAATTTGTATCAGCCCGCTGGCAACCAGTGTTATCTGTTCGATAACCTGGCGAAACTGGGCTTTACGCAGCACCTGATGCTGGGGCATAACGGTCAGTTCGGTAACTTCCTGAAAGAGGTACGTGAAGAAGGGGGTATGCAGGCACCGCTGATGGATCAAACCGGGCTGCCGGTCACGCTGCTGGGCTTCGACGGCTCGCCAGTCTATGACGATACCGCCGTGCTACAGCGCTGGCTGCAGACCATTGAAAAAGACAGCAATCCGCGCAGCGCCACGTTCTATAACACCCTGCCCCTTCACGACGGTAACCACTTCCCGGGCGTGAGCAAAACGGCGGATTACAAAGTGCGTGCGCAGAAGTTCTTTGATGAGCTGGATGCGTTCTTCACTGAGCTGGAAAAATCTGGCCGTAAAGTGATGGTGGTTGTCGTTCCGGAGCACGGTGGGGCGCTGAAAGGCGACAGAATGCAGGTGTCCGGCCTGCGCGATATCCCCAGCCCGTCCATTACCAACGTGCCGGCCGGGATTAAATTCTTTGGTATGAAGGCACCGCATCAGGGCGCACCGATTGAGATCACTCAGCCAGTCAGCTGAGCTCGTGGCCCGCGCGGTCGATGGTAAGCTGTTTGTGGAAGATAGCGTGAACTGGGATCAGCTCACCAGCAATTTGCCGCAAACCGCGGAAGTGTCAGAGAATGCGAATGCGGTTGTCATTCAGTACCAGAACAAACCGTACGTTCGCCTGAACGGCGGAGACTGGGTACCTTATCCGCAGTAAGTTCTACAGACTCTCTTCCCCTAGGGGAGAGGGAATGATTGTTCCGCGAGCCAGACGAGCATTTTCAGGCTCGCGGAATAATAGCCATCTTCCATCCTCTAGGGCGCATACTTATTTATTCAGCGCTGCGCAGGGAGATCTCACCGCCCACCCAGGGCTTGATGACGCCATCCTGCTCCAGGAGCAGGGCACCCTGTGCATCAATGCCGCGAGAGATACCGTAGATCTCCTTATCACCAATCAGCAGTTTCACCGGTCGGTTGATAAAGTTATCGAGTTTTTCCCAGCGAGACAGGAACGATGCCAGCCCTTCCTGTTCAAAGAGAGACAGGGAGGTACGCAGCTCTTTAATCATACGCACGGCAAGCGTGTTGCGATCGATGGTGATCCCCGCTTCCTGCAGGTTGGTCCACGCCTGATTCACCACATCGCTTTGCACATTTCGCATTACCATATTGAGACCGGCACCAATGACAATTTGCGCCGCATCGCCAGTTTTTCCCGTCAGTTCGACCAGAATACCGGCAAGCTTACGATCGTTCAGGTAAAGGTCATTTGGCCATTTTACCCGTACTTTATCCGCACCAAGTTCATGCAGAACTTCCGCCATAACGATACCAATCACCAGACTCAGACCCACTGCGGCGGCAGGCCCCTGCTCAAGACGCCAGTACATGGAAAGATAGAGGTTTGCGCCAAACGGTGAGAACCACTTACGCCCGCGACGGCCGCGCCCGGCCTGCTGGTACTCTGCAACGCAGGCATCCCCTGATTCCAGCTCGCCTATCCGCTCCAGCAGGTACTGGTTTGTCGAATCGATGACCGGCAATACGGCCACGTTACCCTGCCCTATCTGGCTGCGGATGAGTTCTTCATTCAGGAGCTGAATAGGCTCCGGCAGGCTGTAGCCTTTTCCGGGCACGGTGAAGACATCAACCCCCCAGTCGCGGAGGGTCTGAATATGTTTATTAATGGCAGCACGGCTCATGCCCAGTTGCTCGCCTAATTGCTCGCCAGAATGAAACTCACCGTCGGCCAGGATGCCAATCAGGGTTAACGGGATGGTATTGTCCTTCACGCGATAGTCTCCATAGCATTCACTTCACCCGTACGACCAATGAAGCGGACTTCCGGCTCCAGCCAGACGTTAAATTTCTCACCCACTTGCTGACGCACATGGTGCGCCAGTTGCACCACGTCGTCGCTGGTCGCATCGTGTTGATTGATCAGCACCAGTGCCTGCTGACGGTGAACCGCTGCGCCGCCCACGGCAGTACCTTTTAACTGGCACTGATCGATAAGCCACCCTGCGGCCAGCTTCACGCTGCCATCCGCCTGCGGGTAATGCGGGGCAGTAGGCCATTTAGCCAGTAATGCATTCGCATTTTCGCTGCTTATGACCGGGTTTTTAAAGAAACTGCCGGCATTTCCGTTTACTTTGGGATCGGGCAGCTTGGTCATGCGCATATGGCAAACCGAGTCAAACACATCGCGAGGGGAGACGGTTGCCGGATCGAGGCGCGTTAAATCACCATAGGTCAGCACCGGCTGCCAGGTTTTGGACAGACGCAGGCCCACAGCGACAATGACGTAGCGATCCTGATATTCATGTTTGAAGATGCTGTCACGGTAGCCAAAACGGCACTGTTCTGCCGTTAAACGCTGAGCCGTACCGGTCGCCAGCTCAATGCAGTCGACATAGTCGCACACGTGTTTGAGTTCGATGCCATACGCACCGATATTTTGAATGGGCGATGATCCCGCACAGCCCGGGATGAGAGCCAGGTTTTCCAGTCCCGGCATCCCTTTTTCGAGGGTATATTGCACCAGTTGATGCCAGTTTTCGCCGGCACCTACGCGCAAACGCCAGCTATCGGCGCACTCTTCGACCTCAATTCCCATGATGCGGTTAATAATGACCGTCCCGGCAAAATCATCGAGAAACAGGACATTGCTGCCTTCGCCCAGAATCAGTACGGGTTCGTTGTTTTCTGTTGCGCGTTGCCATGCATCCAGCAGTTGCTGGGCCGTATCGGCGCGTACAATGTGATTAGCATTCCGTTGAATACCAAAGGTATTCCAGGGCTTAAGGGAGTGGTTCATAGGCGCTATCCTGATGCAAAAACGCAGGTAGTTTACCGTATAAGCAGTACGTTGTGGGGGATTAGTTTGTGCAACGCAGAAACGCAAAAAGGCCATCCTTTCGGATGGCCTCTTCACTTATTTGATGCCTGGCAGTTCCCTACTCTCACATGGGGAGACCCCACACTACCATCGGCGCTACGGCGTTTCACTTCTGAGTTCGGCATGGGGTCAGGTGGGACCA
>NZ_JBMKHJ010000035.1:0-52186 GCF_049237265.1 Enterobacter cloacae complex sp. IR5384
ATCAGACACCGTCTGAATTTGCAGCGGGCTGGAGAAAGGGTCATTCTGAGAATGAAGATTCCGACGTTACTAACTGAGTGTTGTATCTAATCGTGGGGGCAGGTCAACCTCTTTATTTGATACTCTTCCTGACGGAACTTTAGCTTGCAAAGCTGCAAATAAATTCATGCTGGGAAAATAGCTTGTGAGTATTGAAGTAAACATCTCGTTATAAAGGGAGATGTATTGTTGATAAATTATTATTTAACACCTTTCCTGATTATTAGGATAAGTTGTATGTTACTTATTTATCCAATGAACTCTACTTTTGCTAAGGATCTTATTTCCAATGCAAAGTGGAACGACAATTCTGGCGAACATTTTCTGGTGATAGAAAAGGAAATCAATAAAAATAACACGAGAGAGCATCTATCTGTAAAACAGGTGACGAAGAGAAAGGTTGATTGGGTACTAAATGATTATGTTAATGACTGTGATGTAGACATTAATCTGAATGTGATAAAAGAATCAATTGAAGTAAACACTGGTTTCACCGATGGTGAAGGGACAGTTTTATTTGCTTATAAAATTGGATGTATTGGTGGGATAGATCCAGTAACTGTAAAATACTTTGCGTATAAAAATGGAGTGAAGCATACTTTAAGAGGGGAAGAGCACATCATTGTTGCAAACGAGGGTTATGGTGGTGAAAACCCTCCAATTCCAGATCATAATCTAAAAAACGATAAACCTCTGTTAAATTACATGTTAAAAAAATTGTCGGAAATCTGTACTTTTGGAAATTGGCTTTAGGTTTACCTATTTCTTTGTGGAGTATTCTGTTTGCTTGTTGTTTTCTTCTTTGGGCATTGCGGGATAGCAAAGCAAATGCTTTTGACAAACAGCGAGAACAGTGGATTCTTCGAGAAACCCGTAAGGCTCGACGTGCGCTGCAGGTGCTGAATGCAACTTTTATTACCGGCCACTCGTCTGTTGCACAGAAAGATATAGCTATTGCCATGCAAAAAAACGATAGCATTATTGTTTCACAGGTCGACCGGGATGGTAATGAAAGTACCAGAATGAGCCAAATTTCTTCTAGCCCGCAGGACTCGTCAAAATTCGTGATAACTAATATTTTTTCCCAGTTGATTGCTGACATTCCGTTTGCACAAATCCCTGACAAAGTCCCACTGATTGTTGTTTTTGATATAACAACATCTCTGCCCCATGAGAGTATTCGCCATTACTGGGACGAGGCCTGGCAAAAGAATAATATTACCCATCCTGTTGAATATGGTGAAGGGAGTGGCCTCTGCGTTTTGCAGAATCTGGTGGCCGCCTGTCAGGCGGATGAAACCCTGTTGCGACAGCAGGCGCAGACTCGTACGGAACGCTGGCTGCGCTGGCTTGCTCCGGTCAGCGTGACCTGTCCGGCGGGAGAAGACCCGGGATATGACGATGATTTCCAGCGCATTCGCGAGGAGGTCAATAAGCTTTCCGGCATCGATACCGGGCTGATTTGCACGCTTGCCGAAAAACTGATGACCACCACGGCAAAAGATATCCGGGTTGCGACTTATTACTGCTGGGCGCGCCTGCACCAGGATGGCGAAGCCGGCTTCGCCGAAGGACTTGAACTGGTGGCGGGATTATTGCAGCGCTACGGCATCCAGCTTCACCCCCGGCGGGACCGCAGCCGCAAGGCCGCGCTGGAATGGCTCGGCGGTTCCCGTGTACTGGACAGTTTGTCACTGTACCCGGAGGTCGTACGCGAGGATGCACAGAGTACCTCCGGGGCGCTACTGCTCATTGCTGACAGCCTGGAGACAGAGCCTGAAGCATCACGGGCGGAGCTGAATGCCCTGTACAGCGCTCTTGAGTCCCGTCTGATGAAAGGCGGGGGCGTGGATGCCGTTGTACCGCAGAACGCATGCAATCAGACACGTAGTCAGCAGCCATCTCACACAACAGAACAGGACGCGCCAGTGCTGAGCCGCATCACCTCGGGTCAGGACTTACTGGCTCAGGCTCGCACCCTGACGGGGTACCTGCGTGAGCAACCCGGTGGCTGGCTTGCGGCGCACCGGATGATGAAAAGCCTGCGTCATGACACGCTGAGTGCTATTCCGGCACCGGATGCTGACGGGAAAACGCGCATCGAGCCGCCGCGAGCTGACCAGCGGGCGATGCTCAAGCGACTCTATCTGCAACAGAGCTGGCTGGAAATACTGGAGCAGGCGGACAATACCTTCTCGCGCGGTGCCAATCATCTCTGGCTGGATTTGCAGTGGTATACCCATCAGGCCCTGATGAAGTCGGGGCAGGATGTGCTGGCCGACATCATCACAGCCGACCTGAAAGGGCTGCTGCGCCGTCTTACCGGGCTTGAAACCCTGGCCTTTAACGACGGGACACCGTTTGCCGATGAGGTCACGTTGAACTGGATAAACCAGAGCGTGCTGGACGATATGTCCGGCTGGCGGGATGAACCTGTCAGCGCTATCAGTACTGGTGATAACGATATTCTGGCGCTTGAACCTGAAGCACTGGAGAAAGCAGACAGCGAAGGACTGGATGCCACACTCCACTGGCTGCAGACGCGCCCAGGCACCGACACCACAAAAGACAGATGGTTACTGCGTCTGCTGATGGCCCGTGTGGCCGAGCAGAAAGGTAAAAATGAACTGGCCCTGCATTTACTGGATGAGCTCGACAATGCCGCACAGTCCATTACCCTCGCGCAGTGGACGCCGGCGCTGTTGTTTGAAGTGAAGTCGCGCCGCCTCCGACTGCTGCGCATAAAAGCCACACGCAGTGAAGCCGATAAGTCACGGCTTCAGCCGGAGATGGACCAGCTTCTGGCCGGTCTGATTGCGCTTGACCCGGCAGGCAGTGCGGTGCTTTGCGGGTAACCAGGACTGAATTCAGCAAATAAGGAAAAACATATGCCAGCAAAAGGTTTTTATCTGGTGCAAGGTGACAAAACGACCTGCGGCGGAAGAATTATCACGGGCGCAGAAGATCACACACTGTTTAGTAAACCTGTTGCCAGGGAGCAGGACGGCGTGACCTGTGGTAAATTTGTAGGGCTTTACAAGGTAGCCGGTGGCATTGATAACGATACCATTCACGGCAGGCGAATGGCCGGAACACTCGACAGCTACAGCACCTGTCCGTGTAAGGCGAAGTTTATTCCGTCGATGATGGATGATACGTATGAGAAGAGTGGAGGGAGCGCTAATTCTGCAGGAGAGACAACGGCAGCTACAGCTACAGCAACTTCATCAGCATCTTCGCTTGCAACTTCACCGGCAACTGCTCCACCAGTAACGACAACCGGGCAGTCGTCGGATCTTAAGAATAAACCGCCCTGTCAGCATACTGATGGTGCGATAAAGGTTGCTGACTATATACTCAAAGAAATTAAGACGAATGTCAGAAGCCAGACTGCAGACACAATAAGATATTTAATCGACGAGGATACGTTAAACCAAAGGCGTGACGAGTGGAATAAGCTCCCTTTCTACGCAAAGCTGGCTCAATATCCAAAACCTGATTTACCTGCTGCAATGGCTGTCTGGTATCAGACCGTAAAAACGGGTTCTACCTGGGATCACAAACCGAAAATTCGCGACAGATTTTCGTCGGTTGCAGTTGCGCGACCATTACCCAGACAAGGGAAACCGTTAAGGTCTTATTACCACAAGTACAAACAGCATGATTATTTTTATGATGTTTGGTCAAACATACATTATGGCTATGTTGGCCTTAGTGTCGGCTTTTCAGAATCATTGCTCTTAAAAGGTTCTACCTGGGAACAAAATATGACGCCTGGAGCGATTGGTGACGATACGGTGGACGACGTTACGAGCATGAAAATCGGTTTTGCTCTGTTCCATCAACACGGGAAATATGCAGGCAGTTTGACTGTGATTAATATACTTGATGCGCTCGATCTAACACCTGATGTGCTACTACCTCACTCAAAGGGAAAACACTGGTGCTGGAATACAGATAATCCAGATAATATTGAGGAATGATTATGAAAAAGAAAAAACTTCTGGGTTACATTGTATTCTTTTCGGGGTTGTTGGTGCTTATTGTTCACATCTTCCCGATACGACCTTTCGTTACGATTACAAATAATACTAACAAACCTCTTTTCATATATGCTGGTGAGAGTATCTATGACGTCGAACCCGAACCTGAAGAAGTTGAGCGAATTGTAAGGTCAAAACCTAAAATCATAGCTCCAGGTGAGATAAGTGAATTTACTGCTTCATTTATATCTCTGATTAGAAGAGGCGCAGCAATCGATATTGGTTGGAGAATCGGTGGTCAATATGAATATAATTCAACTGGTGGTGGGGGGCAGAATTTCATTCTTTCCTCAACAGCAGGTGCGTGTTCTGTGTCGATCAAAGTAAACGATGGGTTTAATAATGAGATTCTGGAGAATGATCCTGGTGATTTGTGCTTTAAAAAAATAAAGGCATTCAAGTACAAATATTGATACATGCCCTTTTTTCTTGGAAATGTCTGTTTAAAGTTAAAATTTCCAGTGTTTAATAAATGATAAGAAATTAATATAAATATATGGACGATTTAACCCTGCGTTAGTACGGTGTCGATTCACCCTTGCCGACAGCGTATCTTGATGACATCACTCAGCGCCGTGAAGGATATGACGCGCTGCAGGGGTTTCTGGATATCTTCAGCCACCGCATCCTGACGCAGTTTTACCGCATCTGGCGTAAGTACTCTTACCCGGCCACCTTTGAGCCCGGCGGGACCGACAGCATTTCGCAGTCGCTGCTGGGCCTGGTGGGGCTGGGTATTCCCGGCACCGCGAACCACATTGCCACACCGGTATCCCGTTTTCTGGCTCTGCTGGGTGTACTTCAGCAACCGGGGAAAACCCAGGAGGGGATACAGGCCCTGGTGAGCCTGCTGGCACCGGATACCACCGTGACGGTCAGCCCGTACTGCCTGCGTCCGGTGGAGGTCAGTCAGCCACTGGGTTTTTACGGTGATGACGATTTTCTACTGGATGGCAACACGCCACTTGGAGATGAAGCGATGGATGCCAGCAGCCAGCTGCTGATCGCACTGTCCACCGATAACGAACAGGAATCACAGGGATGGAAACCGGACGGTCTGCTGTATCAGGACTTCCTGGTGATGCTGCGTGTCTACCTTGGCTGGCGTTTTAAGGCAAAAATCACCCTGACAACCCTGACCCGCCTGCTGGCCGTGCCACCGCTCGGTGAAGGATCTTTCTGGCTCGGCATGAATGGCGTACTGGGGGCGGAAAAGCTCTGTCTGTCGCTGTTTGAGCACAACGGGGTGGAACTGCAGACCGCGGCCTGGTATACGCTCGTCCGAACGCATCTGGCCGGTCTGTACGGCATGAACGAAGGACTGGCAATACTGGACGCACTCCTGTCCCGCCAGTGGGGCAATATCTGGCCGCAGCCTGTACATGCGCGTATGGAAATTCTCAGCGCGCTCAGCAGACGATTACAACAGACGATGCGCACCTTCACGCTGACCTGTACCGACCTCAGCCAGTTGTACCAGACAGAAGAGCACCTGAACGCACTGGGCGACGTATTGCAGCGTCTTGAACTGAGGCATGCCAGCCAGCTCGATTCCCTGCGTACCCAGGTCCATAACGCGGCGGTACGGCTGGAAAACAGCGACGGCGGGCAGGAGGCGGGCGGTGCTGTTCTCCCGGCCAGCTTTACGACCCCGGCAGAACACGTCAGGCGGGTGTATGTCGCGCATCCAGACAGGCAGGTGTTGACCGCGCCACCTCCGGTGAAGCCCTGGAAGCCATTTGCCGCCGGAATGCTGTCCATGCTGGTGCTCGTGGGGGCATCCGTATGGGGATGGCAGGCAACACATCAGCCGGATCCGCAACAGGTGCAGTTTACCGCCTCGCTTACCCCGTTGCCCGTCGCGCTTTCCGGTGAACAACTGGCCCGGCTGCGACAAAAGGCGCCACCGCCGGAGGTGGGGATAAAACAGACGCAGCAGCAGCTCACGCAGTTTGCGCAGTTAAAACCGGACTGGGCCATCCGCTATGGCGACAGCCTGGTGCGGCAGGCGCTGACCCTCTGGCCGGAGCAGGCGAAACCGCTGGCGCAGCAGTGGCAGCAGTGGCTGGAGGCCGCTGCATTACCGTCTGAGTCACTTGACGGCTGGCATCAGGGGATGACGCAGTTACAGCAGCTGGCAAACCGGCTGAACGCGCTGGATGAGCAGAAGGGGAAATACATGACGGTCAGCGAGCTGAAATCAGCGGTCTTCGCCATGACGCAGTCATTTAACAGTGCCGTGCCGGTAGAGGAACGGCTGCGGCAGCTGGCAGAATGGCCTCAAAATCAGCCCTGGCCTGCCGCACAGCAGAGCCAGACAGAACAGCATCTGCAGCAACTGATTGCCCGTTATGCCCTACTGAAACAAAAAACGGCGGAATAGGCCGGGTTTACTGTCGGGCCATTATACCCTGAGTTAAAACAACCCCACGGAACTGCTCCCGATGAATCATTCCCGCTACCGCAACCACCGGACACCCTGGACCCTGCGTGAACTGGACTTTGTGGAAAAACACTACGGCAGCATGGCGACCGTGGTGATAGCAGAACGGCTCGGGCGCTCGCCCGCCTCCGTCAGGGCGGCGGCGCGTTCGATGGGGTGTTCGTCCGGTAATAAACCCATCGAAACCTGGAGCGATGAAGAAAAAGAGATTGTCCGTGTGCATTATGCGAAGGGGTATGCGCATGTCATGACGCTGCTGCCGGGCCGCAATCGGGGGACGATTCAGTGGATGGCGAACAGGCTGGGCGTGGTGAGTGCCCGGACCTGGATCCGGGAAGAGGAGCAGATTCTGGCGACCTGGTATCCGGAGGAAGGGGTTGCGGTGGCAGACCGCCTGTCGGGGCGCACGGCAGATGCGGTGAAATTAAAGGCCTGTGATATGGGCATCCGGTATCAGGGGGGCGAAAGCGCCGGACAGCGGATATGGAGTGAAAAAGAGCGGATGCTCCTTGCCAGAAATGACCATCTGCTGTTGCCGGACCTGCTGAAACTGTTCCCGCACCGGAGCCGATTGTCAGTAAAGAAGGCGCGTGAGCGGCTGAGAAGAAAAAAGAAAATGGCAGGTCAGCGCATGGCGCGCTGAATCTGCTTTAACAGAATGTGAACAGTAAACAGGGACGACAGCGTGTCAGCCAGAGAACGATTTTTCAGAAAAGTGCAGCAGAATAACGACAGTACCCCGCCCGGTCCCACATCAGCGGAAGCGGAAATCCGGGCATTCCGCCAGCGGATGGATGCACTGACGCAGCAGATTTGCGGGTGGTTTGAGGGCAGCGGGATTGAAGTCATCACCGCGACAAAACACATCCACGACCTGAGCACCATTGGATTCAGCCTCAGCAGTGGCATATGCCGGTACGACATCGCCACCCTTCGCCTGGTGAACGGAGACCGCAGCGTCAGTATTATTCCGGAGCAACTCTGTCGTGGTGCGGAGAGGGGCTGTGTGACAATGCGGGTTGATGCGCCAGGCATCAGCCAGGTGTTTTACCTCAGTATAGCGCCGGAAGAGGGCTGGTTTATCCGGCGTGAGCACCAGGGGGTAAAGGAGAATACTTTCATGACGGAAGAGCATTTTTTCCGGGCAGTTGACTGCCTGGCCTGAACCTTCCGGGTACTATCGAACCTCCGTGGCAAGTTTCAGTCACGGACTGTTCACAGTGATATTGTCGCCAAAGATCCTTTGTGGCTCCATGGCCACAAATTCTTTCAAGGGGCCTATTTTCATGGCGCTTTCACCTCGCATGTCCAGACATTTGCCCCTTTCTCTTGGCAACGATGCAGTCCCTGCGACTGAAAAATTTTGCGTCCACGAGTGGTAGAGTCAGCAGAAACGTGAAAAAAAACGGGAGGGAGAAGGAAGGCCAAAAATGTACTTAGCAAGAAAGTTCGGGAGGGGGTAACGAAATGGTGCGTCTGATTGGACTCGAACCAACGACCCCCACCATGTCAAGGTGGTGCTCTAACCAACTGAGCTACAGACGCAGAATGGTGCGTTCAATTGGACTCGAACCAACGACCCCCACCATGTCAAGGTGGTGCTCTAACCAACTGAGCTATGAACGCAACGTGTTGTCGGTGACAACGGGGACGAATATTAGCGGCACAGCACCGCAGTGGCAAGAGGCAAAATGCATTTTTCTCTCTGATTTCACGCGATTGCTTCATTACCGCGCAAAGTGAAGAGAAAGTAGCCGCCAGCAGGCGGCTACTGTGTATTTAACGTGCGGCGCGTTGCAAAATTACCGTGGATGGCTGACGCTGCAGGAAGCGCATACGCAGCATCATCATGATAGCCGCAGAGGTCAGACCGATGATAAAGCCGTTCCAGAACCCGGCGGGCCCCATGCGATCCACCACCAGATCGGTGAGCGCGAGAATGTAACCGCTCGGCAGACCCAACACCCAGTAGGCGATGAAGGTAATAAAGAAGATGGAGCGGGTATCTTTATAACCACGCAGTACGCCGCTGCCGATCACCTGGATGGAGTCAGAGATCTGGTATACCGCTGCCAGCAGCATCAGATGAGATGCCAGCATCACCACTTCCGGGTTGTCATTATAGAGCAGGGCAATTTGCTCCCGCAGTGCGACGGTGAAAAGCGCGGTGCAGACCGCCATACAGACACCCACGCCCAGCCCGGTGCGCGCAGCCGTTTGTGCATCAAGAGTTGAACCTTGCCCCAGACGGAAGCCGACGCGGATGGTGACCGCGGCCGCCAGCGACATCGGCAGGACGAACATCAGCGAGCTGAAGTTCAGCGCAATCTGGTGTCCGGCCACGTTCACAATGCCCAACGGCGAGACCAGCAGGGCGACCACGGCAAACAGAGTCACTTCAAAGAACAGTGCCAGCGCAATGGGCAGCCCCAGCTGTACCAGACGCATCATAATGTGCCAGTCCGGCGTGCTGAATGAACGCTCATTACGGATATCACGCAGGGAGCGGGCGTGTTTAACAAAGGTAAGTATGCTAAAGAACATCACCCAGTACACCGCCGCTGTTGCCACGCCACAGCCTACGCCGCCAAGCTCCGGCATACCAAAATGGCCGTAAATAAAGATATAGTTCACCGGAATGTTGACCAGTAAACCGATAAAGCCCATGACCATCCCCGGCTTGGTTTTTGCCAGGCCTTCGCACTGGTTACGCGCCACCTGGAAGAAGAGATAACCCGGTACACCCCAGAGCAGGGCGCGCAGATACCCCACGGCCTTGTCTGCCAGAGCCGGGTCGATATTATGCATGGCGCGAATGATATGCCCGGCGTTCCAGAGCACAATCATAATCAGTACGGAGACAAATCCAGCCAGCCAAAAGCCCTGGCGCACCTGATGGGCGATACGTTCACGTCGGCCGGAACCATTCAGCTGGGCGATAACCGGCGTGAGTGCCAGCAGCAGGCCGTGACCGAAGAGAATGGCCGGAAGCCAGATAGAGGTTCCGATTGCCACGGCGGCCATATCGGTGGCGCTGTAGCCACCGGCCATCACCGTATCCACAAATCCCATTGCGGTCTGGGCCACCTGCGCGATGATCACCGGGATAGCCAGTGCCAATAACTGCCGCGCTTCATTCATGTACTTCTGCACGTGAACACCTTTATTTTGTAGTTATATGAGAGACTAAAAAAGCCGCCGTAACTGGCAGCAAGAAGAAAAAGCAGAGGGGGTGCCAGCTATTGTAGCGGGCTTTAGCTATTAATCTAGTGAAAAAATCGCCAGAAAATGCGCTGCTCTGGCAACCTGTATTTCCAACTGTTATTGTGGTGGGATTAAACGGTGTCACCACCGTCCGGAAAATACAGGAGTTGTAAGCATGTTTACTGGTATTGTGCAGGGCACCGCTAAAGTGGTGTCCATTGATGAAAAACCTAATTTCCGTACCCACGTCGTTGAGCTGCCAGAATATATGCTGGATGGCATCGAAACCGGTGCCTCGGTTGCGCATAACGGCTGCTGCCTGACGGTGACCGAAATTCATGGCAACCAGATTAGCTTTGATTTAATGAAAGAAACGCTGCGTATCACCAACCTGGGCGAACTGGTGGTGGGCGATACCGTAAACGTAGAGCGTGCGGCGAAGTTCAGCGATGAAATTGGCGGCCACCTGATGTCGGGCCATATCATGACCACCGCCGAAGTGGCGAAAATTGTCACCTCTGAAAATAACCGTCAAATCTGGTTTAAAGTGCAGGATCCGTCATTAATGAAATACATCCTGTATAAAGGATTTATTGGTATTGATGGGATTAGCCTGACGGTCGGAGAAGTGACGCCGACGCGTTTTTGCGTGCATTTAATTCCGGAAACGCTACAGCGTACGACGCTGGGGGCGAAAAAACTGGGGCAGCGTGTGAATATCGAAATCGATCCGCAAACCCAGGCGGTCGTGGATACCGTCGAGCGTGTGCTGGCGGCGAAAGAGGCGGCCATAATAAAGGCCACCGAAGAAGAATAAAAAAATAACCCCGGATATCCGGGGTTATTTTTTAGCGCGGCACACGTAAGCCGTGTTCAATCCCGCGACTAAAGACCACCTGCCAGAGCTGAATATCACGCGCGCGGAACGCACCTGCGCAGGCATTCAGATAATAGCTGAACATCCGTTTAAATCGTTCAGAATAGTTGTCTGCAATCTCAGGCCACGCTTGCTGGAAACGTTCATGCCACGCCATAAGCGTGGTGTCGTAATCCGCGCCAAAGTTATGCCAGTCTTCCATGATGAAGTGGCTTTCGCTGGCGTTGGCAATCTGGCGAACGGAAGGCAAACAGCCATTCGGAAAGATGTATTTATTGATCCACGGGTCAACGTTATTGTCCGTGCGCTTAGAGCCTATGGTGTGCAGCAGGAAAATGCCGTCGGGTTTTAAATTACGATCCACCACCTCAAAATAGGTGTCGTAATTTTTCGGCCCCACGTGCTCAAACATGCCCACGGAAACAATGCGATCAAACTGCTCGTTGAGGTCGCGGTAATCCTGCAGACGGATATCAACGTCGAGACCCTGGCAGCGCTCCCGGGCCATTTTTTGCTGTTCGGCTGAAATGGTTACGCCGACCACGCTGACGCCGTAGTGCTTCGCCATAAAATACGCCAGACCGCCCCAGCCACAGCCGATATCCAGCACACGCATGCCGGGCTGCAGCTGCAGTTTCTCGCAAATCAGACGCAGTTTATCCTGCTGGGCTTCTTCGAGGGTTGTCGCCTTTTTCCAGTAGGCGCAGGAGTATTGCATGAAGGGATCCAGCATGCGGCTGAACAAATCGTTACCGAGGTCGTAGTGCTCTTTGCCCACGATCCACGCCCGCTTTTTGCTTTGCAGATTGAACAAACGGGCGGAGGCGACGCGCAACGTATCTTTTATATTGCGGGGGAGCTGGTTCTCCAGACCGGCGCGCAACACGCTGGCAAAGAAAATATCCAGCCGCTCGCAATCCCACCAGCCATCCATATAGCTTTCGCCCAGCCCTAACGATCCCTCGCGAAGTACGCGTTTAAAAAAATCGGGATGTTTGACCTGCGGATCGGAGGGTGAAGATCCGTTGATAGTGATGCCTGCACGACCTAACAGTTCACTGACGATCCGGGACCAGTTATCGTCCGGAACGCTGACTTCTTCTATACACGATGAACTCATAGCTTCTCCATCACCTTACTGTGATCAGAACCTTCAAACAGCGTAGACGCTTTTTATGGTTTGTGAGAAATCTCACGGTAAATACCGCGAGGCTAGTATCCGACGTAGAACAGAGGAAGGGAGATAACCCTTGCCGAAATGCCTTCCATGGTAAAACGGGAGCACTCCGGCTCCCGTTAACACTTAATATTTATCGTATTTAATCGAACCAAATTTAGTATAGGCCTCAAAATTTGGTGATTCAATAGAAAATTCTTAGCAACCTAATCACTGAAATGTTACATATTTTCCCCAGTGATTACGCGTGCGACGTTTCCGCCTGAGCATGGTTCTCAAGCTCGCGCTGTGCGGCGGATTGCATGCGATAACCCATTACTGCCAGCGCAACGGTGACCAGCATCACGCTGGTGGTAGTTAACAGCGGGGTGGCAATCAGCGCTGACACCACCAGGCTTGCCAGGAAGCACAGGCCGAGCTGCAGGGTATTTTGCAGCGCCGCGGCGCGTCCTGTCGCCTGCGGGAAAGGACGTAACGCCTGTGCGACCACGATAGGGTAAATGGCACCGTTAGCCACCGCCATCACGCAGAACGGAATCAAAATCTCCGTCAGACCGACGCCTGGAATAAACCCAACGGCCCAGGTGGCGCCCACGCTCAACGCAAACAGCGCCAGCAGCCAGGGCAGCATCTGCTGGCCTTCCCATTTCTGCAGCGCCGCACGGCAGCCGTATCCGCCCAGCAGGAAGGCGATGGTCTGTGGGACATAGCTCAGACCAATGGCGGCCGGGCTGTACCCCATATCGTGCAGAATAAACGGCGAGCCGGTGAGCCAGGCGAAGAAGCTCGCCGAGCAGGCGGCATAGACCAGGACGTTACCACGATACGCTTTGGCGCTCAGCAGGGAGAGGAACGTGATCGGTTTGGCGTCAGCATGCGCCTCTTTTTTATGCGCGGGCTTGAGGGCAAACGCCGGGAGCATCAGTACCAGTGTGATGGCAAACAGCGTGGCAAAAATGGCCTGCCAGTCAAAGTGCGCGAGGATCCAGCTGCCCAGCAGGGGAGCGAGGGCGGGTGACAGGCCAACCAGCGGCATAATGGTGGCGAAAATGCGGTTGGTACGGTTGGCCGGGTAGTAGTCGGTCACGAGAGCCTGCCAGGTTACCGCCGCGGCACAGACGCCGACGGCCTGCACAAAGCGCAGCACCAGCAGCCAGGTCGCATCGCGTACCCACAACATTCCCAGACAGCCTGCGGCAAAAATGGCCAGGCCCAGCAACAACACCGGTTTACGCCCGAAGCGATCGGAGAGCGGGCCCCAGAGCAGCTGTGCGATGGCAAAACCGGCGAGGAACAAACTCAGGCTGGCGCTGATGGCCGCGGCTGGCGTTTGCAGATCTTCCTGCATCGCCGCAAACGCGGGCAGGTACATATCGGTGGCCAAAAAGCCCAGCACGCTCAAACCGCCGAGCCAGACTAAAAATCCATTCCTGGGTTGCATTGTTTTATTCTCCTTGAGGAGGCAGGTAGACACTGGCGCAGAGTGTAGGGAGTGCAAAGCGGGTTGTGAAACGCTAATATTTGGCGGTTGCATTCAAATTTTTTGCAGGCAGAAAATGTGGTCAGATTATTCTCTTGAAGTGGTGGATGCTGTCGCGCGTAACGGCAGCTTTAGCGGTGCGGCACAGGAGTTGCACCGCGTCCCTTCGGCTATCAGCTACACGGTGCGGCAGCTTGAAGAGTGGCTGGCGGTTCCGCTGTTCGAACGGCGGCATCGCGATGTGGAATTAACGCCTGCTGGCGCGTGGTTTTTGAAAGAAGGGCGTTCTGTTATCAAAAAAATGCAGATCACCCGCGAACAGTGCCAGCAGATCGCCAACGGCTGGCGCGGACATCTTTCCATCGCCGTGGACAATATCGTTAAGCCGGAGCGTACCCGGCAGATGATCGTGGATTTCTATCGCCATTTTTCAGACGTTGAACTTCGTGTCTCGCAGGAGGTATTCAACGGGGTCTGGGACGCGCTGGCGGACGGCAGGGCAGAGATGGCGATTGGCGCAACCCAGGCGATCCCCGTCGGGGGGCGCTATGCGTTTCGCGATATGGGCATGTTGAGCTGGAAATGTGTCGTGGCACACGATCATCCGCTGGCTGCCCTGGAGGGACCGCTGAGTGACGACACGCTGCGCAACTGGCCGTCGCTGGTGCTGGAGGATACCTCGCGCTCGTTGCCAAAACGTATTACCTGGCTTCTTGATAACCAGCGGCGGGTGGTAGCGCCGGACTGGGAATCCTCCGCGACCTGCCTCAGCGCCGGGCTGTGCGTCGCGATGGTTCCCGTCCATTTCGCTAAGCCGAGAATCGATACCGGTGAATGGGTCGAGCTGACGCTGGAGAATCCGTTCCCGGATGCGGCCTGCTGCCTGACGTGGCAACAAAATGATGTGTCGCCCGCCATGGCATGGCTACTGGATTATCTGGGAGACAGCGAAACGCTTAACCGGGAATGGCTACGGGAGCCAGCTTAGCTGGCTCCACACGAGATTAACGACGGTAGTCGCGGAATGGACCATCCGCAACGGAACGGCGCTCGATAAGGCGCGGGTGAACTTCAATGGACTGCGACTCTTCACGTTTGTTGACGATCCTGTCCATCAGCATATTGAAGGCCGTTTCACCGAGGGAGTCCTTCGGCTGGTGGATGGTGGTCAGCGCAGGCGTGAAGAAGCGCGCGTTGCGCACGTTGTCATAGCCGATCACGGAAATATCCTGCGGCACGCGCAGGCCCAGCTCATCGGCTGCACACAGGGCCCCCATCGCCATGATGTCCCCGCCGCAGAACACCGCCGTTGGACGATGCGGCTGAGAAACGATCTGCTGCATGGCGCGGTAGCCAGACTCCGGTTCAAAGTCGCCCTGCACGATCCAGTTTTCCGGCACGGTGATCAGCGCTTCTTCCATCGCCTTCATAAACCCGGCCAGACGGCCAGCACCGGTGTTGCGCTCGAGCGGCCCCGGGATCACGCCAATTTCACGGTGACCGCGTTCAATCAGATAGCGGCCCGCCATATAACCGCCTTCGAAGGCGTTATCGATGACGGAGTCGGTAAAGTCGGCGCGCGCTTCGCCCCAGTCCATCACCACCATTGGGATATGACGATACTCTTCCAGCATAGAAAGGACAGATTCCGGGTATTCGGAACACATCACCAGCAGGCCATCCACGCGTTTTTGCGCCATCATCGACAGATAGGCGCGCTGTTTTTCAATATTGTTCCACGCGTTGCCGAGGATAAGGGTATAGCCTTTCTGGAAGCAGTTTTTCTCAACCGCTTCGATGATTTCGGCAAAATAGGCCGCTTCACTGCTGGTCGCCAGCAAACCAATGGATTTGGTGTGATTAACTTTAAGGCTACGCGCAACGGCACTCGGCGAGTAGTGCAGCTCTTTGATTGCCGCCCAGACGGCGTTGCGCGTCTCTTCCGCCACGAAGCGGGTTTTGTTAATTACATGTGATACGGTTGTAGTGGAAACGTTTGCACGTTTTGCTACGTCTTTAATTGTTGCCATTAAATGTCACTCCAGACCATATCCTAAACTCCTGAAAACCTTGAAGGTAAACGTTTGCCTTCTCTCACCCTTATCACGCAATCTTGAATTGCGGCACGCCAGGAAAACGACACGGGACGTCAGGAGGGGGTCAATGGCCGGTACGCTAATAAATTTAGCGTGGAATTTTGTCCTATCTTGATGAAAAGGGGAAGAGCTAAAGTGGTTATCCGTTTAAATCCTGGAAGATTTTTGACGTAAATTGTGTAAAAATGAGCAAGCTCACTTTTCGTGGGGGGATTAAAAGGAGAAAAATTGATGAGTTCCGATCTGAAGTTTTCGCTGTTCACCACCGTTATTGTGCTGGCGCTGATTGTTGCCGCAGGTCTGACGGCTGCACTGCACTGATTTACGCGGAGGGGGCGTTCGCTCTCTCCCGCTTGCCCTGATTGTTACATCTCCGGCAAAAATCTTTTGCCAATTTGTTAACTTCTCATTTTTTGTGATTGATGTCATGCTTTCGGCTTCTTTGTTCCGTGTCAACACATGACACGGCATCCGGAGTTGACGCATGAAAATCAATTTTCCCCTGCTGGCCCTGGCGATTGGCGCTTTTGGGATTGGCACCACTGAATTTTCCCCTATGGGACTCTTACCGGTTATCGCCCGCGGTGTGGACGTCTCTATCCCTGCAGCCGGGATGTTAATCAGCGCCTATGCCATTGGTGTGATGGTAGGGGCACCGCTGATGACGCTGTTGCTTTCCCACCGAGCGCGCCGCAATGCGCTGATTTTCCTGATGGCTATCTTTACCCTTGGCAACGTGCTCTCCGCCATTTCGCCTGATTACACCACGCTGATGCTGTCACGTATCCTGACAAGCCTTAACCACGGCGCTTTCTTTGGGTTGGGGTCGGTGGTGGCGGCAAGCGTGGTGCCCAAACACAAGCAGGCGAGTGCCGTGGCAACCATGTTTATGGGCCTGACCATCGCCAACATTGGCGGCGTTCCTGCGGCGACCTGGCTGGGAGAGGTCATTGGCTGGCGTATGTCGTTCCTCGCAACCGCCGTACTGGGCGTTGTCGCGATGGTGGCCTTGTTCTTCTCTCTGCCGAAAGGCAGTGCTGGTGAGCGGCCTGAGGTACGTAAAGAGCTGTCGGTACTGATGCGCCCGCAGGTCCTTTCTGCGCTGCTCACCACCGTGCTGGGGGCCGGGGCGATGTTTACCCTTTACACCTATATTTCGCCGGTGCTGCATGACATCACTCACGCGACGCCGATCTTTATCACCGCGATGCTGGTGCTGATTGGCGTGGGCTTCTCGATTGGTAACTATCTGGGCGGGAAATTTGCTGACCGCTCCGTGAGCGGAACGCTGAAGGGTTTTCTGACCCTGCTGATTGTCATCATGATTGCCATTCCCTGGCTGGCGCGTAATGAGTTTGGCGCGGCCATTGCGATGGTCGTCTGGGGTGCGGCCACCTTTGCTGTGGTTCCGCCGCTGCAGATGCGCGTTATGCGCGTCGCGCATGAGGCGCCGGGCCTCTCATCGTCGGTGAATATTGGCGCGTTCAATCTGGGCAATGCGCTTGGTGCCGCAGCGGGCGGTGCTGTGATTTCGGGTGGTCTGGGATACAGCTTTGTGCCGGTGATGGGGGCCATTATTGCCGCGCTTGGCCTGCTGTTAGTGATGATGTCGGGTCGTAAACAGCCTGAAGCGGCCTGTGCTGCCGAATAAAAAAACGCAGAAGGGGAAACCCTTCTGCATCTCTCTTACGCGGCGAATTTCTTCGCCACAAAGTCCCAGTTAACCAGTGCCCAGAAGTGCTCCAGGTAGTTAGGACGCGCGTTACGGTAATCAATGTAGTACGCGTGTTCCCAGACATCCACGGTCATCAGCGGTGTCGCGCTGGTGGTCAGTGGTGTACCCGCGTTAGACGTGGAGACGATAGCCAGTTTGCCATCGGCCTCTTTTACCAGCCATGTCCAGCCAGAACCGAAGTTTTTGATTGCGGCATCGGTAAATTTCGCTTTGAACTCCGCAAAGCTGCCAAAGGCGGCGTTAATCGCAGCAGCCAGTTCACCGGTTGGCTCGCCGCCAGCATTTGGTGCCAGGCAGTGCCAGTAGAAGGTGTGGTTCCACACCTGAGCAGCGTTGTTGAATACGCCACCGTCTGAACTGCGGACGATCTCTTCCAGCGTTTTGCCTTCAAAATCGGTGCCCTTGATCAGGTTGTTCAGGTTGGTGACATAGGTCTGGTGATGTTTGCCGTAATGATATTCCAGGGTTTCCGCAGAAATGTGCGGTGCCAGGGCGTCTTTTGCATACGGTAGTGCAGGTAATTCGAACGACATTGCTTCTCTCCTTATTGTATTTTGCGTTGCCAATAACCACACAGACAACAAGGACAGGATAGCAAATTGAAAGGGTATGCAAAAGAGGAACTTACCCTGCCGTGGTGACGGCAGGGCAGGGTTTAGCGGATGGTTTTCGGCGTCATGACGCGGCGTGCGCCGACGTAGTGACGCACCCAGTAGTCTTCGCTAAGCGAGGTGATCTGAATGTCCTGACCGCTTCGTGGGGACTGAATAAACTTCCCGTTACCCACATACACGCCGACGTGATCAGCCGTACCGCGACCCTGGGTGCGGAAGAAGACCAGATCGCCATTTTGCAGCTCGCCACGGTTAACAGGGGCGGCGTCGCGCAGGTGGTACATTTCATTGGCGGTGCGCGGAATGCGGAATTTCACCAGATCTTTATAGGCGTAATACACCAGCCCGCTGCAGTCAAAACCGGTGCGGGGAGAGGTGCCACCCCAGCGATACGGTTTGCCAATTTGCCCCATCAGCTTATTCATCGCCGTTTTTTGCGCTTTCTGTACCCGAACCTTATGCGCGTCGGCAATTTTTGTCACTTTCGTGCATTTGGCTTTATGCCCTTTGCGCGTGGTGCATTTTTCCGTTACGAGGTTGGCAGCAGTTTTTGAGGCTTTACGTTTCGATGCGAGGGCAGTGCGGGAAGATGTTGATTTCGATTTGCTGGAGGCGGTCTTTTTCGTTTGAGCGGTTGTTTTTTTCTTTTCGTTCTTACTGGTAGTCTTTTTTTTACGTTCTGTGGTTTTTGCCAGATGCGTTTTTTGCACAGCAGAGTGCCGCGCCTGTTGAGAGGCGTTTGCCGCTGGCGTGAAAGAGAGTGATGTAAACAGTAAAGCACAGAGCGTGATCGAGATTTTATTTATCCGCGCCACTGGGCAGTCCCCTGATAAATGCAGGTCATCAATAATACCCGCGTGTGATTTACAAAGCCCGTCGATTCTAATCCATAAAAACCCGAGAAGTTAATAGCATTTTTCAATCTAAAAACCTGTTTCGTTAGCAAGTGCAAAAAAATTCATCGATTTGTCGCACAATTGTTCACACCCTAAGCAAAACCCTGCCTGCCGCAGGGTTAAGCACCATTTACAATGCAACTTTTCGCCACTCGCGATAAAATAGCTATACGTGACAAAAATGTTATTTTCCGATGCCAGTCTGAACCGCTACAATGTCAGACTAATGCCGTAACAGAAGTTAAAGGAAGCAAGACATGAGCACCACTATTGAAAAAATCCAGCGCCAGATCGCTGAAAACCCAATTCTGCTGTATATGAAAGGTTCTCCGAAGCTGCCAAGCTGTGGCTTCTCCGCGCAAGCGGTTCAGGCGCTGTCTGCCTGCGGTGAACGTTTTGCTTACGTTGATATCCTGCAAAACCCGGACATCCGCGCTGAGCTGCCAAAATACGCGAACTGGCCGACGTTCCCGCAGCTGTGGGTCGACGGTGAACTGGTTGGCGGTTGCGATATCCTGATTGAAATGTATCAGCGCGGCGAACTGCAGCAGCTAATCAAAGAGACGGCGGCGAAGTACAAAACCGAAGAGCCGGACGCAGAGTAATTTTCTGCGCAAATAAAAAAGCGACCTTAAAAGGTCGCTTTTTTTATTCTTCGCTGTCGCCCATCGCCAGCGGCCAGCCGCCCAGACGCTTCCAGCGGTTGACTATTTCACAGAACAGCTCTGCGGTGCGCTCCGTATCATACAGCGCGGAGTGCGCCTGCGTGCCGTCAAACTCAATCCCGGCCGTAATACAGGCTTTTGACAAGACCGTTTGTCCCAGTGCCAGGCCACTCAGTGCGGCGGTGTCAAAGGTCACAAACGGGTGGAAGGGGTTACGCTTAAGAGAGGCTCGCTCGGCGGCGGCCATCGTAAAGCTGTGATCGAACGTGGCGTTATGCGCCACCATAATGGCGCGGCTGCAGTTGCTCTCTTTCATGCCTTTACGCACCATTTTGAAAATGGCGTGCAGCGCGTCATATTCGCTCACCGCACCGCGCAGCGGGTTATGCGGATCGATGCCATTAAACGCCAGCGCCTCTGGCTGCAGGTTTGCGCCTTCAAAGGGCTCAACGTGGAAATGCAGCGTGGTGTCCGGTGTAAGCCAGCCCTCTTCATCCATCTTCAGCGTGATGGCGGCAATTTCAAGCAGCGCATCGGTTTTAGCGTTAAATCCGGCTGTTTCGACATCAATGACAACAGGATAAAAACCACGAAAACGGTCGCACAGACCGGTAAGTTGAGCGTTATCGGACATCAGGGTCTCTTACAAGGGGAAAAAAGCAGAGCGCATTATGGCAAATTTTGGCGTGGGATGCAGTAAAACAACGGGCGCATAGTGCGCCCTGAGGGATCAGTTGCCCAGACCGCGACCGGCGTCTTTGGCTTCAATAAGCTCGATTTTATAACCGTCTGGATCTTCAACAAACGCAATCACGGTGGTGCCGCCTTTTACCGGGCCCGCTTCACGCGTGACGTTGCCACCGTTGCTGCGAATGCGTTCACAGGCTTCTGCCGCGTTGTCCACTTCCAGCGCGATGTGGCCATACGCCGTGCCCAGCTCATAGCTGTCGACGCCCCAGTTATAGGTCAGTTCGATAACCGCTTCATCCGTTTCCGGGCCGTAACCCACGAATGCCAGCGAGTATTTGTATTCCGGGTTTTCGCTGGTGCGCAGCAGCTTCATACCCAGTACGTTAGTGTAGAAATCGATGGAACGTTGCAGATCGCCAACGCGCAGCATGGTGTGAAGTAGGCGCATAATTTCCTCATTAACCAATGGAGTAGAGTATCTTTTTGAACAGAAACGATGTTTTAGTATAGCGGCGAAAGGCCGCCGCTATCAATGCACAACGGAGAGATTACAGCGTAGGGTAGTCGGTATAGCCTTCCGCGCCGCCGCCGTAGAAGCTTTCCGGGCGCTGTGGGTTCAGCGCTGCTTTCTGCTGCAGACGGGCAACCAGGTCCGGGTTGGCAATGTAATCACGACCAAAGGCCACGGCGTCGATCAACCCTTTATTAATCAGATCTTCGGCTTTCTCAGGCGTATAGGCCCCCGCACCGATGATCACCCCGTGGAAACGCTCGCGCACTTTCTGGCGGAAAGCCTCAGAGTAAGGCTGACCACCGGCCCAGTCCGGCTCGGACATGTGCAGATACGCGATACCGCGTTTCGCCAGTTCTTCAATCAGATACAGCGCGTCCGCTTCTTCGTTCGGACCGTTGTCGACGTTCTGGAACGTACCGATTGGGGAGACGCGAATACCAATACGGTCCGGGCTCCACTCCTGACAAACGGCATCAACCACTTCCAGCACCAGACGGGCGCGGTTTTCGACGTTACCGCCGTACTGGTCGGTGCGGTGGTTGGACGACGGTGAAAGGAACTGGTGCAGGAGGTAACCGTGCGCGGAGTGCAGTTCAACCAGATCAAAACCGGCTTCGCGGGCGTTAGCTACGGCCTGACGGAAATCGTTCACGATACCCGGGATCTCATCCAGCTCAAGGGCGCGTGGCGTTGAGGTATCGACGCGGATCGCGTTACCGTTTTCATCGCGCAGGGAAGTGCGGGTATTCGCATTCAGGGCTGACGCGGAAACCGGCGCCTGACCGCCAGGCTGAATGCTGCTGTGAGAGATACGACCGGTGTGCCACAGCTGAACCGCAATGCGACCCTCTTCGGCGTGAACGCCAGCGGTGATTTTCTTCCAGGCGGCAATCTGCTCCGGGCTGTGCAGGCCTGGTGCGCCGGCATATCCCTTCGCCTGTGCGGAAATCTGCGTGGCTTCAGTGATGATGAGGCCAGAGCTGGCGCGCTGACGATAATATTCACCCATCAGTGGGGTTGGGATATCACCCGGCTCAATGCTGCGCAGACGGGTGAGTGGGGCCATAAACACGCGGTTTGGTGCGGTGACGGCGCCCACTTTCAGTGGGGTGAAAAGTTTTTCAGCTGACATAACGACTCCTGAGTAGACCAGTCGACTAGTAATTAAGTAAATAAAAACGCCTGCTACACGCCAGGCGCAGTAATGCTGCTATTAACATGTGCCAGTGCGCTTTCCAGCGGCACGGCACTGCGGGAAATTTTGGCCTGCAGGTTCGCCCCTAACCAGAGCGAATATAAAACCTGCGCCTGGGTTAACGCCTCACCGGCGAAGGCCAGCGTTTTTTCACGGCGGCCATTCTCAAGCGCCTGCGCCAGCAGGGCGATCACGCCGCTGGCACCTTTATCCATTGCCGCACGCATATCTTCGGAGAGATCGCACACTTCTGCAGAGAGTTTTACCGTCAGGCAACCGCTGATAATGCCCTGCTGACAGAACTGGTTCAGCGTTTCCTGATAGTAGTTGAGAACACGATCCCGATAGTTTCCTTCACCACTGGCGAAATGGGTGGCCAGGCGTTGATGGTAGCTGGCATAGTGCCTCTCCAGCATCGCCACGCCAAACGCCTCTTTGGATCGGAAGTAGTGATAAAACGACCCCTTTGGCACTTCAGCGGTTTTAAGTAACTCGCTTAACCCCATACCGGTAAACCCGCGATGCATGCAAAGCCGCTCGCCGGTCGCCAGTAAATGTTCGCGTGTATCGTGTTCAGTATTTCTGCTCATGGCCAAACTCTAATAGACCGTTCGGTCTATTGCAAGGGCGTTTACTGACGACATGCGTTCAGAATATCCAGTTGCTGCTGATAAACCGTTGATTTCACATCCATCATACCCAGTACGGTAGAGAACAGATTATCCTGCGAAACCGCATTTTTTGCAGCATAGTCGCGCAGGCACTGCGCGTTGATACCAAAGTTTTTCGCGTAGTCCGGTGATAACCAGAACATAAACGGAATGTGCGTTTGTTGCTCTGGCGCCAGCATATACGGCGTGCCGTGCAGATAAATTCCGCTTTCGCCCAGCGATTCGCCGTGGTCGGAAAGGTAAATCAGCGCGGTGTTCATATTTGCCTGACGTGCCTTCAGCGCATCGATGGTTTTGCTAACCACGCTGTCGGTATACAGAATGGTGTTGTCATAGGTATTCATCAGCGCCTGGTGATCGCAATCCTGAATCTCATTGGTTTCGCAGGTTGGGGTGAATTTGCGGAAATTGTCCGGGTAACGGTGATAGTAAGCCGGGCCGTGGCTGCCCATCAGGTGGATAACCAGTACGGTGTCCTGTTTCAGGCCGTCCAGCACGTTGTCGAGACGGTAGAAGTTCACATCATCAATACAGGACTTGTCTTTGCAGAACTGATCCAGGTTCCACTGGGTCATATCGGTATGGGGTACGCGGTCGCAGGCACCTTTACAGCCGCCGTCATTGTCACGCCACAGCAGGTTGATTCCCGCGTGTTTGAGCACATCGAGCAACCCTTCCTGGTGATGCGCCAGGTCGGCATCGTATTTGCTGCGCGTCATCCCGGAGAACATGCAGGGAACGGAAACGGCCGTTTCGGTGCCGCATGACGTGGCCTGCGGGAAGTTGATGACATCCTGCTTTTTCAGTTCCGGGTTCGTTTCACGGCCATAACCATTCAGCGAGTAGTTCGCGGCACGTGAGGCTTCACCGACAACCAGCACCAGAACCGTTTTCTTGTTCTGACCTGCAATCAGCGGGCCTTTATGCGCATCTTCACCTATACGCACCAGCGTTTGGTCACCTTCGAACCAGCGCATTTTGCTGTATTTCATCATGGCGCTGACGTAGTTAGCAGGGGTGACCATCTTGACGATGCTCTTATTGTTGCGAAACAGCGACGCATAATCTTTATAAAACACGGCGGCGACGAGGATGATCACCAGCAGGGCGCCAAGCATGGCGGCAACGCGCATCAGCAGCGCATACCACCATTTTCCGGTCTGAATACGCGTCATCGCCAACACCACGGAAGGAACCAGTCCTGCTATGACAATCCACAGAATCATCTGCGGCGTGACCAGCGCTGTGGCTTCCTGGGAGTTGGTTTCGAACACGTTAACAATCATGTTCTGATCGATAACCGCGCCATAGGTATACATAAAGTACGTTGCCGCGGCACAGCCGACGGTTAAGACGATCAGCAGCGGCTTACGGATAAAGGGGATATTGAGCAGGCTGAAGACAATCACCCAGCCGCAGAACAGCACCAGCGGCACGGACGCGGCAAAAAGGATATCGTGAAGCCTTGCCGGGGCAATAATGGCCCAGCTACGTTGAATAAACAGTGCGTTTATCAGCGTAAAGAAAAGCGCACAACCCAGAGTGAATTTTATATCGTTACACTGTAACTTCTTCGTTAACCACATCGAAAAGAAACCTGTCATCATATTGATGAGGCGAGTATAGAGAGGGAAGATTAGTGAAACCTTAATGCCACAAAACTGTGGTAAAGCCCTTGCACGTGGGGCGTTTAACGTCTTCACTGTAGGTGAGTGTCGGTATTCGGAGGTGAACGTGGCAGAGCAGCTGGAGTTTTTCCCCATCCAGAGCCCGTGCCGGGGGATTTGTCAGGTGGATGAACGCGGTTATTGCCGTGGGTGTATGCGTACCCGCGACGAGCGGTTTAACTGGCAAAATTTCAGCGACACGCAAAAGCAGGAGGTGCTTCGCCTCTGCCGCCAGCGGTTTCTGCGCAAAATACGTGCAAACAAGCCCGGTGAAACCGAAGAACCCCAGCAACCTTCACTGTTTTAACACGCTTATTGCGTATACTCATGACATCACTTCCTTGAGGAAAATGTTATGGTTCAGCGTATTACCCTTGCCCCCCAGGGGCCAGAATTCTCCCGCTTTGTGATGGGTTACTGGCGCCTGATGGACTGGAATATGTCCCCCCTGCAACTGGCGAGCTTCATTGAGGAGCACCTCGATTTAGGGATCACCACCGTCGATCATGCTGACATTTATGGCGGCTATGCGTGTGAAGCGGCGTTCGGAGAAGCCCTCAAGCTGGTTCCGGCGCTGCGTGAGCGGATGGAAATTGTCACCAAATGCGGTATTGCCACGACGGCAAAACCTGAACATACCCTTGGTCATTACATTACCGACAGCGCACACATCATCAAAAGCGCCGAGCAGTCGCTGGTGAACCTGGCGACGGATCATATCGACCTGCTGCTGATCCACCGTCCCGACCCGTTAATGGATGCCGATGAGGTCGCTGAAGCCTTCCTGACGCTGCATCAAAGCGGCAAAGTGCGTCATTTTGGCGTCTCAAACTTTACCCCGGCGCAGTTTGCGCTGCTGCAGTCTCGTCTGCCCTTTACCCTGGCCACCAACCAGGTGGAAATCTCCCCGGTGCATCAGCCATTGTTGCTGGATGGTACGCTCGATCAGCTGCAACAGCTGCGCATCCGTCCTATGGCGTGGTCCTGCCTTGGTGGCGGTCGTCTGTTCAATGACGATGAATTCCAGCCGCTGCGCAATGAGCTGGAAACCATTGCCCGTGAACTGAACGCTGAGAACATCGAACAGGTGGTTTACGCGTGGATCCTGCGTCTGCCGTCGAAACCGCTACCGATTATTGGTTCCGGTAAAATTGAACGCGTCCGTTCTGCCCTGGCGGCTGAAGAGCTGCAGATGAGCCGTCAGCAGTGGTTCCGCATCCGCAAAGCTGCGCTCGGTTACGACGTTCCGTAAACCGGTAAAAATGTGACTTTCCGGTGAAATCTTTGCCTCTGGTATACACTTAAGAGGCAAAAAATAACCAGCGGAGGTCATATGAAGCGTTTTGCTCTGGCACTGGTCACGCTGGTTGTTTGCGCAGGGGCGCAGGCAGCCAGCGATGAAGTAGAAATGAATCTCGTCACCTCGCAGGGCGTAGGTCAGTCCATCGGCACAGTGAAAATCACTGAAACCGACAAAGGACTGGAATTTGCGCCCGATCTCAAGGCCCTGCCTCCCGGCGAACATGGTTTTCATGTTCATGCTAAGGGGAGTTGTCAGCCCGCGTTAAAAGAGGGTAAACCCTCGGCAGCAGAGGCGGCAGGCGGCCACCTTGACCCACAACATTCCGGTAAGCATGAGGGCCCAAACGGAATGGGCCATCTGGGCGATCTGCCCGTGCTCGTGGTAAATAATGACGGCAAAGCCACGGATCCGGTTGTTGCGCCACGCCTCAAAAAGCTGGATGAGGTCAAAGGCAAGGCGCTAATGATCCACGTCGGCGGCGACAATATGTCCGATCAGCCGAAACCGCTTGGCGGTGGTGGGGCACGCTATGCCTGCGGGGTGATCTGATCCCCAATCGTCCCCGGCGGTGGCGCTTGTTCCAGCTGCGACAGGGAACAGTGCAGCCGCCAGATTATCGACGCTAAATCACGCGCGGCGGGCTGATGGTGGTGAGCAAGACTGTCGCAGATCCGCTGCAGTTCAGTCAGCGTCGCTTCCAGCGGGCGTTGCTGAACGCCGCGTTCACTCATCACATCGCGTAGCAGAGAGATGCACACGTCGCGCACCTGCGACAGCGGATCGGACCGCGTCTCCCATGCGCGAAGTTGCCAGACCACATGGGAACAGTTCAGCAAGACCACTCCCCAACGCAGCAGCCAGCGGCGGGAAAGCGAGTCCTGGCTGTTATTGAGCTGGCTGACATGGTGGTACACCAGCGATTCATACTCACTTTCACGCAGATGCGGTTTACGGCTGAGCTGATCGACAAACCCCCGACGAAGCTCGCGGATATGGCGTCGGCTTTTACGCGCGTCTGAGCCGGGGCGTAATACGGCAAAAGCCAGCCACGCCAGACCCACCCCCAGGATTTTTGCCAGATTATCATTGAGAAAATCGGCGTAATCATAAACCGGCGGGTTTGTGACTGAGATAAACGAGCCCATAAAGACAATCAACTGTCCCCAGAGCCCCGCCAGTTTGGGCATTTGCAGCTTCAGAAGCTGCATCGTGGTTAACAGCGAAAACAGAAACAGCAGGAACTGCCACAGGTCGCTTATCTGCACCATCAGGCCGAACTTGACCACAAAGCTGAACAGCGATAACAACACCAGCGTGCGCAGCAGCAGCGTAAGCGAGTTGAACGGCGAGGCGGCGACGGAGTAGAGCACGCAAC
The DNA here is from genome assembly GCF_049237265.1 of Enterobacter cloacae complex sp. IR5384. Taxonomy (NCBI): domain Bacteria; kingdom Pseudomonadati; phylum Pseudomonadota; class Gammaproteobacteria; order Enterobacterales; family Enterobacteriaceae; genus Enterobacter; species Enterobacter cloacae complex sp. IR5384. The sequence continues at coordinate 26,685 of NZ_JBMKHJ010000035.1, forward strand.
TGATGGCGGCCAGCGTGAGCGCGGCGGAGCCAGATTCCCACTGCGTGGTGATGCTCCATGCCCCCACCAGCGTCAGGGCGCAAAAGGTTCGAAAACCGCTCCACAGCGCTTCCAGATAGTCAGTGTGCCGCGCCAGCGCCGGGCTACTGGGAACGGCGAATTCCGTTATCGGCGTGGCATTTTCAACGGCCTTGATCCAGCGACTGCTGCGCAGATATAGGCGGCAAAAGTAGTTCAGACGCTGCCAGAAGGCGCGGTGGCGATAATCGTACTCATCTTTCGGCGCGAGCGGGGCGATAATGCGGGCCACCATGTAGATGTCGGCATCCGGGCGGGCAAGGGCTGCGAGCAGCGTTTCAATGATGGCGCGGGTGTTTTCCGGTGGCGTTGACCAGTTGAGTAACATCCGGCGCAGGCTGGAGATCGCACTGGTCATCCGTAGCTGCTGGTGAAGCAGGTAGTTCAGCAGGGTATTCTGGCGGCGAAAACGATAATGGCTCCAGAAGGCCTGAATGCGTAACAGATTCATGGTCAGGATCTGACCAATCACCTTTTCATGCGCCAGGCGAATCTCATCGTTAGTATCCGGCTGCCAGAGCAGGCTCGCATGTTCCAGCAAGCGGGTATGCATGGTCTTCAGCGCCGTGATAAGCGCGGTGCCGTCGGAGGTGCTGGGCAGGATCATCATCATAAACCCGCCGCTCAGAATACCGACAATAACTTCACAGACGCGCGCCTGGGCGATATCCCATAACTCGGTGGTATCAAGAACGTTAACTACCGGAAAGGCAATAATTGCGGCGGTATAGCCCGCCAGCTGGAAGGCGTAGGCGACGTTGTTGGTAAAATGGGCGCAGGCCCAGGTACAGCATCCCAGCCATGCCGCCATGCTCAGTAAAAAAAGCCACGGATCGTTCAGGGTATGGCCTGCAATGATCAGCGCCGCAGTGGCACCGAGCAGGCTGCCCGCGATGCGCCCAAGGCTTTTACTGATCACTCCGCCAACGGTCGGGAAGCTCACGACCGCCGCGGAGGTCATGGCCCAGTAAGGCTCGTCAAGGTTCAGATAGTAGGCGACGGTCAGCGCAAGGCACATGGCAATGCCATTGCGCAGGGCGTAGCGCCACTGAGGGCGTGTTGCTTTCATCCACGGCAGATTTCGCCAGGAGAAGGCATTCATCAGGGTGTTCCGATCGAGACAGTACAGGTTGTGCCGGAGACCAGCGTTAACCCCTGCGGTAAGCGGTCAAATTCAACCCGAACCGGCACGCGCTGGGCCAGGCGCACCCAGGGGACATTAGGTTTGATGTCGGGAACCAGGCCTGAATCGGTTTCAACGCTCTGATCGTAAATGGCACGGCCAATGCTGGAAACGTGACCCTGTAACCTTTGCGAGCCGCTATAAAGCGTTATTGTGGCAGGGGCACCTTCCCGAATATGGCGAAGTTTGGTCTCTTCAAAATAGCCCACGACGTAAAATGAGTGGCTGTCGACCAGCGCGAAAATCGGTTGGCCGGTGGTGGCATAATTACCCACGCGGGCAGAGAGGTTCGTCACCCAGCCATCGACAGGGGCCTGTACCACGGTTTGCGTCAGTTCCCATTGCGCCTGTTTGAGCGTTGCCTCTGCCACATTGACGTTGGCCTGCATCGCCTTGACGTTGATGTTTGCGGTATCCAGGTCTTCGGCAGAGATATAGTTTTGTGATAAATGCCGACGACGCGTGGCTTCGTTGTTCGCTTTCGCCAGTTCAGTCTGGGCCTTAGCCAGCTGCGCCTGGGCGTTAAGGATCGCGATATGGTAAGGGGTATCGTCAATGCGGAATAAAACATCTCCCTTTTTAACGAACTGGTTATCCTTAACCAGAAGCGCCGTGATACTGCCTGATACCTGCGGGGTGATACTCACCTGTTCAGCGCGAATTTTACCGTCGCGTGTCCAGGGTGACTGCATATAAAAATTCCACAGCCACCAGCCGGCAACCAGGGCCAGAGCCAGGACAAAGAGGGTGGAAAAGTACTTCAGCGTTTTCAGGGGCATAATCACCACACAATCAACACAGCAAGGCCAAGAGACACGGAGAGAGCGAACAGGGAGAGATCCATCAGCATGGGGTGCCAGATCTCGCCAGAATACATCCAGTCGCGGAGCAGACGATGCGCGACAAGCCAGATCACAAAGCCCACCAGAACGGCTTTAAACAGGGGAGGAAAGTAGACTGATGCACCGAAGATCAGGTCCTGAAGGGGCAGCCCCTCTGAGCGATGAAAAAACGTCACGAGCAGAGATCCTTTGCAGTGAACAGAATGCCGGGATGGCTTGTCTTAATGAGATGGAACATCACTTTTCAGTGTAAGTCATACTTTTAAATTTGATGAATGTCGTAATGCATTTGTTTTGGCAATACAAATGCTGCACACTATTCTAAAATCAGTATAATAACTTAGCAAGCTAATTATAAGGAGATGAAATTGGAATCGCCATTAGGTTCTGATCTGGCAAGGTTGGTACGCGTCTGGCGTGCTCTGATTGACCATCGCCTGAAACCTCTGGAATTGACACAGACGCATTGGGTCACGCTGCACAACATTCATCAGCTGCCGCCCGACCAGTCACAAATTCAACTGGCAAAGGCGATTGGTATTGAGCAGCCGTCGCTGGTGCGTACGCTTGACCAACTGGAAGAGAAGGGGCTGATCTCCCGACAAACCTGTGCCAGCGACCGTCGCGCCAAGCGAATTAAACTCACTGAGAAAGCGGCTCCCATTATCACTGAAATGGAAGCAGTGATTACCAAAACGCGCGGTGAGATCCTGTCCGGGGTTTCCCCTGCGGAGCTTGAAATGCTCATCAGTCTGATTGGACGCCTTGAGCAGAACATTCACGACCTGCAGGCACGCGACGCCTGACCTTATCAGGCCTTGCATTCGCAAGGCCTTTTATCCTCTGGAGACGATCACCCGGTTGCGACCCGTCTCTTTCGCCTCATACATCGCTTTATCAGCCTTTTCCACACACTCTTCAGCCGTCGTCTCCACGGACGTTGCTGTAAAGACGCCCATGCTGATGGTAATGGGCTCCGGAAGCTGTCCCCCGCTGCTGGTCTTATCAAAGCTGCTCAGCTTCAGGCGGATGCGTTCCGCCACCTGGTACGCGGCTTCTGAAGAGGTGTTGGTTAACATCAACACAAATTCCTCACCGCCAATACGTGCGGCAATATCCTGAGGCCGTACGGAATCCATCAGCAGATGCGCCACAAACTGCAACACTTTGTCGCCCTGCAGATGGCCGTAGCAGTCGTTGATGCGCTTGAAGCGGTCGAGATCGCTGACGATAACCGAAACCGGACGGCTGGCTTTACAGGCACCGAGTGCCTGGTTTAGCGAGTCGTAAAAATAGCTGCGATTGTAGAGGCGGGTCAGAGGATCGCGAATCGAGTTTTGATACGACTGTTGATATTTCAAATGCGAGTCGCGATAGAATCTAAAGACATCATAAAGCAGAACAAAAATAATCAATAACGTCGCAACAGTTTCAAATAAGCGCGCTCGATACCAGGAAATATCCTCCGCGTGTCCGCCTGCTAATAGCATCGCGAGCGTCACGATATAACAGACACATAAAAAATTACCGCCCACCCAAAAAATATTGCGTACGCGGGTAATAACCATTAGCGTTGCTAATGTCACCACCCAAAGAATAATCAAGACGATATTTATTGCATGGCTCCAGAGAACCATAAATTGATGGGTTTCATTATCCACCAGGTCTAACGACATTAATGATGAGTGGCTGGAGCTAAGCCAGGCCAACAGCACCATGCCCACCATAAACAGAAATGTACCGGCAACAATGGCGATATGCGCCGCACGTGAAAGCGGATTATCCCTGACGATATATAGCAGGGCCGACGCAATCATCAGTACCGCCATTAACAGATGGCGGTACATAAAGAAGATCATCGTATCGTTATAGTCCACGACGTTGAGCTGGTAGAGATCAAGCCAGGCCGGGAAACTGGTAAGCGTACCCACCATCAGCATGGCTGAACCGGCAAAGGCAAAAGCGATAGCAATCAGGTACAACCGTCTTCTGTCACACCAGTATTTCATGGCCATAAAGCAGGCAATAAACAGATGGAATACCAGTAAAAAAATGGTGAGTGTAGGGAATAAAAGCGGTGAGAAAGAGGGAACCCATTCGACCAGTTTTAAAAATAAAATTTGTAATATTCCAATGACGACAATGCACCCTAAACAGAATGGAATATAGGATTTTTTCACGTACCGGGAGATCGCAAGCATAAGTATGTTTCAACGAAAATAATAAATAAAAAAGTTAATTGAGATTAGCCTAATGCAAAAGAGAGGGGAATACTTTGCGCAGGAACAAGATACGGCGTGGTTAATTATTCATTGCCTGAATAAATTTTGTAAAACTATTTATTATAATGATGCTATTTGTAAAAGGATGCGGCCTGGCAGCCACATCCTTTTTATGAATTAACGCGGAGAAACGGTAACCTGGCTACCGTTGCTTGCCAGCACGACGCGCTGACCTGCAGAGAAGCGGGTGCTGCCCTGTTTCTGCACAACCATAATGGTGCTGCCGTCGTCTTTACGGATTTCCAGCTCTACGCCCTGGGTTTTATTCATCGCACCCTGAACGCCCTGGCCTGCTACGCCACCCGCAACGGCACCTGCCGCAGTCGCCAGAGAACGGCCTGTACCACCGCCTACGGTGTTACCCAGGAAGCCACCCAGAACCGCACCGCCGATGGCACCCATGACGTTGTTCTCGTCACCACCCTGAATTTGAACAGGACGTGCGTTAACAATCGTACCGTAAGTCACGTTCTGAACCTGTTTCGCTTCAGAAGCGCTATAAACGTCGCCAGAAAGTGAACTGTCATTCACACAGCCAGCCAGAGTTAAACCAATCAGCGAAACGCCCAGTACACGTAAAATCATTTGAATCTCCTGTTCACCAAAAACGCCCAATCCGGGCATCCGTTATGGCTAAATTATATGGCATAAAGGGCCATCGTTCATATCTTTGCACTAACAATCGGAAAATTGTACTTGAATTTGACTTAACGAGAGATAAACAAAATTTCGACGCGTTACCTCACTGAGAGTGTTAAAAAATATTATCGCCTGATGGCAAAGCGGGGCTGTTTATGGTTGAGTGGTTATCCTTAGCCCACGCAACGTAAGGAAAGCGCATGAAATCGGGTCGCTATATTGGTGTGATGTCTGGCACCAGTCTGGATGGGGTAGATGTCGTTCTGGCCGCCATAGACGAAAACATGGTGGCACAACAGGCAAGTCTGACCTGGCCTATCCCTGTTTCGCTGAAAGAGGAGATCCTGAGCATCTGCCAGGGGCAACAGCTGACGCTTTCGCAGCTTGGACAGCTTGATGTCAGGCTGGGGGCGCTGTTTGCCGATGCGGTGCTGGCGCTGATGCATAAAGAGAATCTCCGGCCGCAGGATGTGGTCGCGATTGGCTGTCACGGGCAGACCGTCTGGCACGAACCCACTGGCGATGCGCCGCATACCCTGCAAATTGGCGATAATAATCAGATTGTGGCAAAAACGGGCGTCACGGTCGTGGGCGATTTCCGGCGTCGCGACATCGCGCTGGGCGGGCAGGGTGCGCCGCTGGTGCCTGCCTTCCACCAGGCGTTGCTGGGGCACCCGTCAGAGCGCCGTATGGTGCTTAACATTGGCGGTATTGCCAACCTGTCGATGCTGATCCCGGGCCAGCCGGTACGGGGATATGATACTGGCCCGGGTAACATGCTTATGGATGCCTGGATCTGGCGTCAGTGCGGTAAACCGTATGATAAAGACGCGGAGTGGGCGAGCGAAGGCAAAGTCATTATCCCGCTGCTGCAGTCCATGCTTAGCGATCCCTGGTTTGCCCTGCCGGCACCAAAAAGCACGGGACGCGAGTACTTTAACTATGGCTGGCTTGAACGTCAGTTGGCTCGGTTCCCGGCGCTGGCACCGCAGGATGTTCAGGCGACGCTGGCCGAGCTCACGGCGGTCTCCATATCAGAACAGGTACTTTTGAGCGGTGGCTGCGAACGTCTGCTGGTCTGCGGGGGCGGAAGCCGCAACCCGCTGGTGATGGCGCGCCTTGCCGGGTTGTTGCCGGGCACCGAAGTGACAACTACCGATGAAGCCGGCATCAGCGGAGACGACATGGAAGCGCTGGCCTTCGCCTGGCTTGCCTGGCGTACCGTTGCCGGGCTACCGGGGAATTTGCCCTCAGTCACCGGCGCACGCGAAGCCAGCGTTCTCGGTGCCATTTTCCCGGCCAATCCCCGTCATAATCAGAGTTAACTGAAATTCAGCGCAGCGCGTCGCCGGTAAAATAAAAGGGAACAGGAGGGCCCATTAGCCCTCCAGGACCAGGATAGTCTTCGGAATACGCTCATGAAAAAACTTCTTCTTATTGCTGTACCTGTCTTGCTGTCAGGCTGCAGCGTCTATAACCAGCTCGTTGAGCGCATGCAGACCGACACGCTGGAATATCGCTGTGATGAAAAGCCGCTGACCGTCAAGCTTAATAACCCACGCCAGGAAGCCAGCTTTGTCTATGACAATAAATTGCTGACGCTCAAGCAGGGGATCTCCGCCTCCGGCGCGCGCTACAGCGACGGTATTTACGTCTTCTGGTCGAAAGGTGACAGCGCCACCGTCTACAAACGAGACCGCATCGTGCTGAACAATTGCCAGCTCGAAAATCCGAAGCGTTGAGATTTTCACAGGGGCGGCGCACAATAGCGCCACCCAATCTCAACGTCACCTAATGCCATGTCTGATAACGACGAACTGCAGCAAATAGCGCATCTGCGCCGTGAATACACCAAAGGCGGCCTGCGTCGCCAGGATCTTCCCGCTGAACCTCTGGTGCTTTTTGAACGCTGGCTGAAACAGGCCTGTGAAGCAAAACTGGCCGACCCAACGGCCATGGTGGTTGCCACGGTGGACGAAAATGGTCAACCGTATCAACGTATCGTGCTGCTTAAGCATTATGACGAGAAAGGGCTGGTGTTTTACACCAACCTGGGCAGCCGCAAAGCACACCATTTAGAGAACAATCCCCGAATCAGTCTCCTGTTCCCCTGGCATATGCTGGAACGCCAGGTCATGGTCACAGGCAAAGCGGAGCGCCTTTCCACACTGGAAGTGGTGAAGTACTTCCACAGCCGCCCGCGTGACAGCCAGATTGGCGCCTGGGTCTCAAAACAGTCCAGCCGAATTTCTGCCCGCGGCGTGCTGGAAAGCAAATTCCTTGAACTCAAGCAGAAATTCCAGCAGGGCGAAATTCCACTGCCCAGCTTCTGGGGCGGTTTCCGTATCCCGATCGAGCAGATTGAGTTCTGGCAGGGGGGCGAACATCGCCTGCACGACCGCTTTTTATACCAGCGCGACAACGGCGGCTGGAAAATCGACAGGCTTGCACCGTAATCCCCGAAATTTGTTGATTTAAGCGCTAGCGCACGCCGCGCTTGCGCTTTATTCTATGGTCCTTTCGCATCAGGCGAAAAGTCGTGTACCGGCAAAGGTGCAGTCGTTTATACATGGAGAATTTGATGGCAAGCAGTAACTTGATTAAACAATTGCAAGAGCGGGGCCTCGTGGCCCAGGTGACGGACGAGGAAGCGTTAGCAGAGCGACTGGCGCAAGGCCCGATCGCGCTCTATTGCGGCTTTGATCCCACCGCTGACAGCTTGCATTTGGGGCATCTTGTTCCATTGTTATGCCTGAAACGCTTCCAGATGGCAGGCCATAAGCCTGTGGCCCTGGTGGGCGGCGCGACCGGTCTGATCGGCGACCCAAGCTTTAAAGCCGCTGAGCGTAAACTGAACACCGAAGACACCGTGCAGGAGTGGGTGGATAAGATCCGCAAACAGGTTGCACCGTTCCTCGACTTCAACTGTGGTGATAACGCCGCGATTGCCGCCAATAACTACGACTGGTTTGGTAGCATGAACGTGCTGACCTTCCTGCGTGACATCGGCAAGCACTTCTCTGTTAACCAGATGATTAACAAAGAAGCGGTGAAACAGCGCCTGAACCGTGACGATCAAGGTATCTCCTTTACTGAATTCTCTTATAACCTGCTGCAGGGCTACGACTTCGCCTGTCTGAACAAACTGCACGGCGTTTGCCTGCAGATTGGCGGTTCTGACCAGTGGGGTAACATTACTTCCGGTATCGATCTGACCCGTCGCCTGCATCAAAACCAGGTGTTTGGTCTGACCGTTCCGCTGATCACCAAAGCCGACGGGACAAAATTCGGTAAAACCGAAGGCGGTGCGGTATGGCTCGATCCGAAGAAAACCAGCCCGTACAAATTCTATCAATTCTGGATCAACACCGCGGACGCCGATGTTTACCGCTTCCTGAAGTTCTTCACCTTCATGGACATTGAAACCATCAACGCCCTGGAAGAAGAAGATAAAAACAGCGGTAAAGCACCACGCGCGCAGTATGTGCTGGCGGATGAAGTGACCAAACTGGTTCACGGTGAAGAAGGTCTGGCTGCGGCGAAACGCATTACCGCAAGCCTGTTCAACGGTACGCTGAGCGATTTGAGCGAAGCTGACTTCGAGCAGCTGGCGCAGGATGGCGTACCGATGGTTGAGATGGAGAAAGGGGCTGACCTGATGCAGGCGCTGGTGGACTCAGAGCTGCAGCCGTCTCGCGGGCAGGCGCGTAAAACCATTGCGTCTAACGCCATCACCATCAACGGTGAAAAACAGGCTGACCCGGAATACACCTTCGCCGATAGCGATCGCCTGTATGGCCGCTACACGCTGCTGCGTCGCGGCAAGAAAAATTACTGTCTGGTCTGCTGGAAATAAATAAAAATCTCCAGGGGCGTGGGAAACCACGCCCTTTTTGTTTTTTCAGGGTTTGGTAAGCATAAAATGAAGAACATCCTCGCCATTCAGTCCCACGTTGTTTTTGGACATGCTGGCAATAGCGCGGCGGAATTCCCGATGCGCCGCCTCGGGGCTAACGTCTGGCCCCTCAATACCGTACAGTTCTCAAACCATACACAATACGGCAAATGGACCGGCTGCGTGATGCCGCCTTCGCATCTCACGGAGATCGTGCAGGGCATTGCCGATATCGACCAGCTCAAACGCTGTGACGCGGTTCTGAGTGGTTACCTGGGCTCCGCAGAGCAGGGGGAGCATATCCTCGGCATCGTTCGCCAGGCTAAAGCAGCCAATCCCGCAGCAAAGTACTTCTGCGATCCGGTGATGGGGCATCCGGAAAAAGGCTGCATTGTGGCGCCTGGCGTGGCTGAATTCCATGTTCGCCATGCGTTACCTGCCAGCGATATCATCGCGCCCAACCTGATTGAGCTGGAGATCCTTTGCGAGCATCCGGTTAACAGCGTAGCAGAGGCGGTAAGCGCGTCTCGTGAACTGATAGCCCAGGGGCCTGAGATTGTGCTGGTGAAACATCTCGCCCGTGCAGGGCTGAGCAGAGACCGCTTTGAGATGCTGCTGGTGACCAAAGACGAAGCCTGGCACATCAGCCGTCCGCTGGTAGATTTTGGCCTGCGTCAGCCAGTGGGCGTGGGAGATGTGACCAGCGGGCTGTTGCTGGTGAAACTGCTACAGGGTGCGACGCTGCGCGAAGCGCTTGAGCATGTGACTGCAGCGGTGTACGAAATTATGATTGCGACGAAAGAGATGCAGGAATACGAACTGCAGGTGGTCGCGGCACAGGATCGTATTGCGCAGCCGGAGCACTATTTCAGCGCAACACAGCTCTAAACTATGCCGGGTGGCGCTGCGCTTACCCGGCCTACAAATCCCGTAGGCCCGTGCAAGCGAAGCGCCGCCGGGCAATAACGACCCGGTTAATTCAATCCTTCCGCTTTCAGCGCCGCGGCCACCGCAGGGCGCTCAGCCATACGCGTCATATATGCTGCGATATGGTCTAACCCGTCCAGATTCAGCTTAACCGCACGCGCCCAGCGCAACACGGTAAAGAGATACGCATCGGCGATGGTGAAGCGTGCCCCGCAGATATACTGATCGTCCTTCAATGACTCATTGACGTACTGCAGCTTTTTCTCCAGCAGGGCGCGAACGGTCGGTTTGTACTCTTCCGGTGTATCCGGGCGGAACAGCGGCGTAAATCCTTTATGCAGTTCGGTTGCAATGTAGTTCAGCCACTCGAGCGTTTTATAGCGTGAAACCGTACTTACCGGGGCCAGCAGCTGGCGATCGGGCACGCTGTCTGCCAGGTACTGCATAATGGCGACGCCTTCTGTCAGCAGGGTACCGTCATCCAGAAGCAGTGCCGGAACTTGTCCCTTCGGGTTAATCGCAAAAAAATCGTCGCCGTTTTCCAGGCGCTTTTTCATCAGGTCAACGCCGTCCAGCGTGAAATCTTTGCCGCTCTCGCGCAGGGTAATATGGGAAGCAAGAGAGCACGCGCCCGGTTTGTAGAACAGTTTCATCGGTAACTCCTTTTTGCTGAGGTTTCAGCTATGTTAGTGCGCAAGCAAACAAAAAAAAAGCCGCTAATAAATTAGCGGCTCATCGTTTCTCAATAGCGTTACGCGGTAGCGGTTTCGGTCGCTTTCGTCGCTTTGTCGTCGTCCTGAGTCATACGGTTCAGCTTCGGTGCCGTCAGCAGCATCAAAGCCGCGATAACCGCCGTTGCGATACCAATCTGCAGGAAGACGGTGCCGTACACATTCAGGGAGACCAGCGGGTCAGTCACGTTCTCAGGCACCGCCATCAGGTTTGCGATTTTACCTGCGATGATGGCTGCACCGGCAGTGGTCAGGAACCAGCTACCCATGATGAAGCCCATCAGACGCTGTGGCACCAGCTGTGCAACCATCGCCAGACCCAGACCGGAGATCATCAGTTCACCGATAGACTGCAGGGCATAGCTCAGGATCAGCCAGTTAACGGAGACGATACCGGCGTCAGTCGCAAATTTGGTACCCAGTGGCAGCACGAGGAACGCACCAGAGCACAGCACCATACCGATGGCGAACTTGTGCGGCATTGGCAGACGGTCACCCATCTTGTTATAGATAGCCGCCAGAATTGGGCTACCAATCATGATCCAGAACGGGTTCAGCGCCTGATACTGCTCCGGCTCGAACGCGATACCCAGGATGGAGTGCTCAACGTTGCGAATAGCGAAGAAGTTCAGCGAGGTTGGCATCTGGCTGTAGAGCACGAAGAAGATAATCGCTTCCAGCATCAGAATGAAGGCCACAATCATCTTGCGACGGGCCGCACCCTGCATCGCGAAGGCTTCTTTCGCGAAGATGATGACGATACCCAGTGCCACCACGCCCAGAACGGCACGTGCAACACCCTGGTTATGCAGCAACCAGGTGGCGATGGCCGCGAGGATAACAACACCCACGATGGTGGCCAGCAGTTTGCCCATATGCACCGGTTCGAAATCAGGTTTTGAACCGTAGTCCTTAACCCAGCTACGGCAGAACAGGAAGTTCACAACGGTAATCAGCATACCGACAAAGCTCAGCGCAAACGCCACGCTCCAGCCGAATTTTGCGGCGAGCCATGGGGTTGCCAGCATGGAGAAGAATGAACCAATGTTGATGGACATGTAGTACATGGTGAATGCACCGTCCAGACGTGGGTCATCTTTGCTGTAGCAGGTAGAGAGCAGGGAAGACGGGTTCGCTTTGAACAATCCGTTACCAACGGCGATGGTTGCCATACCCATATAGACTACGGCTGCGTCATGACCAGACCAGGCAACCAGACCATAGCCGATTGCCAGAACAATGGCGCCCAGCATAATGACACGCTTCGTACCCAGAACTTTATCACCAAGCCAGCCGCCAATCGCGACCAGACCGTAAACGAGGGCACTGAATGAAGAGAACAGCGTGATGGAATCGGCTTCGGACATACCCAGCTGTTTTACCAGGTAAACCGCCATGATCCCTTGCAGGCCGTAATAACCAAAACGCTCCCATAACTCGATAGAGAAGATGAGATAGAACGCTTTTGGCTGTTTAAAAGCGTTCAAACTCACGCTTTCATCTGTTGGTTTATTGTTTGCAGTTGACACATATACCTCTTTTTTTACATCCCATATTAACGGGGGTGTTCATAGCGTGATGGTCGGAGTCCATCCGCTTTATAGTTATAGTGGGAGGAGAAACGGCGGGTAATGTTCACTATCCTGACCCGTCTGGCAATACGTTTGTAATAATCTGTTACATATAACTGAGCCGCTATAATCCTCGGTTTCTGCAAATGTTATTCAGCGTTAAATTTCACACAATGGGTTTTGTTGGTTTTTTTGACTGCGAAAAACCGGAGGAGAGGGTTGTGTGGCGATATGTTCTGCTATTTACCGTTAAATGCAGTCATATAGCCCATATTCTGAAAAATGAGTGGTCTTATCTGCGGCCATTGAAGGATTACATCTTGTCTGGCAAAGGGTTTAGGTGGGATCTGACAACAAAAAATCAACATGAAGTTATCAGAGTGATCGCGATCACAAATGTATAGAAATTTTCGGTAGTGAAAAAACTATTAACCTGTTTGAGCGTTAAATAACCGAACAATTGACAGGGCGTAAGAGAACATAAGCGGACAACTTGCGGCCTAAAGGAAGGTTTTTAGTTAAGCCTTCCTTTAGTAAGGTCTTGATGATGCGAAAGTAAAAAGGAATAACGCCGCTCAGGGATACACTTTTTCTTTATATTCGCAGAGATCTTCAATGATACATGAGCCGCAGCGAGGCTTTCTGGCAATGCAGGTATAACGGCCATGCAGGATAAGCCAGTGATGACAGTCGACTTTGAATTCAGCGGGAACCACTTTTAACAGTTTCTCCTCCACCTGTTCGACATTTTTACCCGGAGCGAAGTTGGTTCGGTTAGCGACACGGAAAATATGGGTATCAACCGCGATGGTCGGCCAGCCAAACGCGGTGTTCAGTACCACATTCGCCGTTTTACGTCCCACCCCCGGCAACGCTTCCAGCGCCTCGCGATCTTCCGGCACTTCACCACCGTGACGCTCCAGCAAAATGCGGCAGGTCTTAATGACGTTCTCCGCTTTGCTGTTAAACAGCCCGATGGTTTTGATATAAGACTTCACCCCTTCCACGCCCAGCTCCAGCATGGCTTTAGGAGTATTGGCCACCGGATAGAGCAGGGCGGTGGCCTTATTCACGCTCACGTCAGTGGCCTGAGCCGAAAGCAGCACTGCGATCAGTAGCTCAAACGGCGAAGTGAAATTCAGCTCAGTCGTCGGGTGCGGGTTTGCGTCCCGAAGACGGGTGAGGATCGCAATGCGCTTTTCTTTGTTCATGAGGCTTTCCCGGGTATCCCTTCCTGCACGCTGCGCTCAGCCGCGCGGCGCTTACGTTTTTCATCAATCAGGTATTTTATCGCCAGCATCATGCCAAGGCCAATAAACGCACCCGGTGGCAGCATAGCCAGCAGGAACGGCGTATCAGTATGAAACACCTCGATGCGTAAAACTTTAGCCCAGCTTCCCAGCAGCGCGTCTGCGCCGTCGAAGAGGGTACCGTTGCCAAGAATTTCACGCAGTGAGCCCAGAACGAACATCGCGCAGGTGGCTCCCATTCCGATGGAGAAACCATCCAGGGCCGACATCGCCGGGGTGTTCTTCACGGCAAAGGCTTCTGCACGCCCCACCACGATACAGTTGGTAACGATCAGCGGAATAAAAATCCCCAGTGACTGATACAGACCGAACGCGTAGGCGTTAATCAGCATCTGAACGACGCTCACCACTGACGCGATGATCATGACGTAAATTGGAATACGGATTTCCGACGGCGTCCAGCGGCGCAGGGTGGAAATGGAGAGGTTGGTCAGGGTCAGCACCAGCGTGGTGGCAAGCCCCAGCCCCAATGCGTTGGTAGCGGTGGATGTCACCGCCAGCAGCGGGCACAATCCCAGCAGCTGTACCAGCGCGGAGTTGTTCTTCCACAACCCCTGGACAATGACCTCTTTAACCTGGCTCATGCTCACTCCTCACAGGCCGGAAGATTGTTAATCTGTGCAGGCAGCGTTTCTGCATACAACCCGGCACGTTTTACGGCATTCACGACGGCACGCGGCGTAATGGTGGCCCCGGTGAACTGGTCGAACTCGCCGCCATCTTTCTTGACGGCAAATGCCGGGTCCGCTTCGCCGTGGATCACCTTACCGGCAAAATGCAAAATCCAGTCGCTCAGGCGTGTCTCAATTTTGTCCCCAAGGCCTGGCGTTTCGTGGTGTTGAGTCACGCGGGTACCCAATACGGTACCGGAAAAATCGGTACCCACAAGTAGCTGAATGGCACCGGAATATCCGTCTGGTGCCGTGGCCTCCATCACAACGCCCACCGCGTTATCGCCTCTACGGGCGATATAGAGACGATGCGGGCCTTTACCTAACTGCGGCGCCTGTACCACGAAACAGCTTTTCTGCAGGTCATTATCGTAGAAATCAGACGGCATCACCTGATCGAATAGCGCGCGTTGCTGCTTTGCGGCCTGTTCATCAATGGTCGTTTTGGTCAGTTCGTTCACCAGTGCCGTCATCCCGGTGAGGACAGCAGCGAAAATGGCCAGCGTGACGCCATGTTTTTGCATTGTTTTCAGCATCGCGAAACCCTTACCGATGGCCGTACACGCGCGGGCGCGTGTAGTAGTCAATGAGCGGAACGGTGATGTTGGCAAGCAGGACGGCGAACGCTACGCCATCCGGGTATCCGCCGAAACTGCGGATCAGCCACACCAGCAGACCGGCCAGCGCACCGAAGATCAGTCGACCGCGATTGGTGGTCGAGGCGGTTACCGGATCGGTCAGAATAAAGAACGCGCCCAGCATGGTGGCACCAGAGAGCAGATGCATCTGCGGGCTCGCCAGGGATTCAGGAGAGAAGAACCAGCCCAGCGTGGAGCAGACCGCGAGCGTGACCAGGAAGCTCACCGGAATATGCCAGCGGATCGTTTTCTGCTGCAGCAGAAACAGGCCGCCCGACAGATATGCCAGGTTAACCCACTGCCAGCCTGCACCGGCCAGCACGCCGCTGTAGATGGCTGATTGCATGATCTGCTCAACGCTGTGCCCGGCACGCAGGGACGTTTTAAACGTATCGAGCGGTGTGGCCTGGCTGACACCATCCACGCCCATACGCAACGCATTCATATCGGCACCGGACGCCGTATGGCCGGAAAAGATCACCTGAAGGGCATCCATAAAACCCGGCACCGTGGCGGCGATATCGTGCGGCGGCAGCCAGCTGGTCATTTGTACCGGGAAGGAGATAAGCAGTACCACGTAGCCGACCATCGCCGGGTTAAAGGGATTGTGGCCCAGCCCACCGTACAGCTGTTTGGCAATAATCACCGCAAACACCGTACCGAGCACGATCATCCACCACGGCGCAAACGGCGGAATACTGATGGCCAGCAGCAGGCCCGTCAGCAGAGCGGAGTTATCGCTGAGAATACGGGAGATGTTCATCTTACGCAGCTTCAGCACTAGCGCTTCGGCCGCTACGGCGCTGGCACAGCCCAGTGCTAACTGGAACAGGGTTCCCCAGCCGAAAAACCAGAACTGAACGGCAATACCCGGCAGTGCAGCCAGGCAGACCAGCATCATAATGCGCGACGTCTGGCGCTGGTTATGGGTGTAAGGGGAACTTGCGATTCTGAAAACCATTTAATCCTCGTTAACTGCTTGCTGTGCGGCTTTCTTCGCCTGAACGCGTGCAATCGCGGCGGCGACGGCGGCTTTGCGTGGATCGTCGTTCGCGGCAGGCTGTTGTACTTCCTGCTGAGCCGCTTTCCGTGCTTTGGCGCGGGCGATGGCCGCTTCGACAGCGGCTTTGCGCGGGTCGACTGGCGCCTCTTCTGCAGCTGGTTGTGGTTGCTGCGCCGCTTTCCGTGCTTTGGCCCGGGCGATGGCCGCTTCGACAGCCGCTTTACGCGGATCGACCGGCGCCTCTTCTGTGGCCGGTTGTGGTTGCTGCGCCGCTTTACGCGCTTTAGCGCGGGCTATCGCGGCTTCAACGGCGGCTTTGCGCGGATCTGTGGCCTCTTGCTCAACGACCACCTGCTGCTCTCCCGCTTTCCGTGCTTTGGCGCGGGCGATGGCCGCTTCAACGGCCGCTTTACGCGGATCGACACGGGTTTCTTCCGGTTGCCCTGTTTGTGCTTTTTCCGCCTGACGCGCGCGTGCCGCGGCCTTACGCGCTTCACGTGCGGCAATGGCTTCGCTGTTATCTGGCTTCTCACCGGCGGAGATCACCACAGGTTGCGCTGCGGTCGCTTTTTTCTCGCGCACGCGAGCCAGCGCCGCGTTAATGGCATCCTGATCTTTCTCGCCTGGCTGAACGGCAGCCTGCTTATGACGCTCCTGACGGGCCAGTTTTTCACGCTCCAGACGAGCCTGGCGGGCTTCAAAGCGGGCTTTCGCTTCGGCAGCGCGTTTTTCTTCCATCGAGATGGCATAAATCTCGGCCTTCTCCTGACGGAAGTACTGCACCAGCGGAATGTTGCTTGGACAGACCCAGGCGCACGCGCCGCATTCGATGCAGTCAGCCAGATTATGCGCTTGCGCTTTATCGTGCAGCTGACCTTTGCTGTACCAGTACAACTGCTGTGGAAGCAGATCGGCCGGGCAGGCATCGGCGCAGGCGCTGCAGCGGATACAGCCTTTCTCTTCCTGCTCTTCACCCATTTCGGTGGGGGAGGGGGCGAGCAGGCAGTTAGTGATTTTTACGACCGGAACGTCCAGCCACGGCAGGGTAAAGCCCATCAATGGGCCGCCCATGATCACCATCTGATCGCTGCCGGGACAGAATCCGGCCTGCTCCAGAAGATGACGAACCGGCGTGCCCAGACGCGCCCAGACGTTCCCCGGACGAGACACTGATTCGCCCGTCAGCGTCACCACGCGTTCGGTCAGGGGTTCACCGTCAATCACCGCGCGTTTCACGGCGTAGGCGGTACCCACGTTTTGCATCAGCACGCCAATATCCGATGAGCGGCCGCCATGGGGAACCTGCTTTCCGGTGAGTATTTGCGTCAGCTGTTTTGCCCCGCCCGATGGGTACTTGGTCGGAATGACGCGCAGGCTGATATCGTGGCTACCGGCGAGCACCGCGCGCAGCATGGAAATGGCCTGCGGTTTGTTATCCTCAATGCCAATTAGCACTTCACGAGGCTGCAGCACATGGGCGAGGATACGGATCCCCTCCACGACCTGCGCGGCGCAGTCCTGCATCAGGCGGTCATCGGCGGTGATATAGGGTTCGCATTCGGCGGCGTTGATAATCAGGGTCTGAATTTTATCGCCGCCACCGCGCAGTTTGACGCCGGTCGGGAACCCTGCGCCACCCAGCCCGGCAACGCCGAACTGATGAATACGGTCGATAAGCGCTTCCCGGCTGCGGGCGCGGTAGTCGCTCCAGCCATCACGCTCGATCCAGCGGTCTTCGCCGTCGGCTTCAATAATGACGCTCAGTTCGGAGAGGGCTGACGGATGGGCAACGGTGTGAGGGGTAATCGCCACCACTTTACCGGATGTCGGGGCGTGGATCGGCAGCATACGCCCACGACCAAAGGTCAATGGCTGGCCGCGAAGGACGGTATCGCCTTCTTTAACGCACAACTCACCCTCAGCGCCAATGTGCTGCTTCAGCGGCATGACGAAACGGGTCGCCAGCGGAATCTGACGCAGCGGCGTGCCGCTGGACTGGGTTTTCATCTCTGGCGGATGGATCCCGCCGTCAAAGTCCCAAATCTTCTCTTTTCTGAAAGCAGAAAATAACTTAAGCATGTTGTTCCACAGGAATATTGCGAACCGGGATGGTTTGAAGATCCCACTTCCAGCTTTCGGTAGTCGTTTCAACCGGGCGCAACTCAATACATTGCGTCGGGCAGGGGGCCACGCAGAGGTTACAGCCGGTGCACAGATCCGCCACAACGGTGTGCATGGCGCGGGTGGCGCCAACAATGGCGTCGACAGGGCATGCCTGAATACACTTGGTGCAGCCAATGCAGTTCGCTTCGTCAATCACCGCGAGGGCGCGCACGGGCTCCTGCACCTGTGCATCGCCGTCAATGGGTTGCGGGTCGACGTTTAGCAGCGCTGCAATTTTCAGCATTACCGCTTCGCCACCTGGCGCACAGCGGTTGATTTTCTCACCCTGAATACCCACGGCTTCTGCATAGGGACGACAGCCAGGATAGCCGCACTGCCCACACTGGCTTTGCGGCAAAAGCTCATCGATTTTTTCAACAACAGGATCGTCCTCCACCGCGAATCGGCGGGAGGCGTAACCCAGAATCAGGCCAAACACCAACCCCAGCACGCTGATGGAGGCGATGGCAATCCAGATGGTATTCATTACAACTTCACCAGACCACTAAAGCCCATAAAGGCCAGAGACATTAAACCTGCGGTCACCAGCGCAATCGCGTTTCCGCGAAAGGGCGCAGGGATATCCGCTGCGGCGAGGCGCTCACGAATAGAGGCAAACAGCACCATCACCAGCGAGAAACCGACGGCGGCAGAAAAACCGTACAACGCCGACTGCATGAAATTATGCCCGAGATTAATGTTCAACAGCGCTACGCCAAGAACGGCACAGTTGGTGGTGATCAACGGCAGAAAGATACCCAGCAGGCGATAGAGCGCCGGGCTGGTTTTACGCACCACCATTTCGGTAAATTGCACCACTACGGCAATGACCAGAATAAAGGCCAGCGTACGGAGATAGACTAAACCCAGCGGGATGAGGATCCAGGTATCAATCAACCAGGCGCAGATGGACGCCATCGTCATCACGAAGGTGGTTGCCAGCCCCATGCCCATTGCCGTTTCCAGCTTTTTGGACACGCCCATAAACGGACACAGGCCAAGGAACTTCACCAGAACGAAGTTGTTAACCAGCACTGTGCCGACAAAGAGCAGTAAGTAATCGGTCATTATTCAGCCTGAAATAAAAAAGCCGCCTATTATCGGATAAACCACAACAGGCGACAACAGGTTATCTGTAAGGTTATTACGGATTCACGAAGGTGTTCTTCACCCGCGTCGAACGCTTGAAATAGGGCACCAGAAGCGCCGCCGCCAGTAACGGGAAAAGCAGCTGACGAACGGCCAGCGCGTCCGAAACCGGTGAAAAAGCAAAGGCTTTCACCGCCAGCAGTACGGAAACGAGCAGCCAGATGATGTAGTGCTTAGGCACATTTTTGCGGCGTTTAAAGAACGCAATGGTTAGCCACAGCGTGTAGTACCACATGCCTATGGCGAAGACGAACGACACGAACCACAGCGTAATATTCAGCACACTTTGCGACATCAGGGTCTGGATTGCATGAGGGGTAACCAGCGCGGTGGTATAAAGCAGCAGCGCAAGTGATGCGCTTAATAAGGCAACCAGCAGCCATGCCAGTGGGGCGATTAACCAGCCTCCAATTCTTTCTCCAGGCGTTGCGGTCATGAACTCTCCCATAAATCTGCGCGAAATGTTGTACAGCCAGTTTGCAGGGCGGAGAGTATATAACATTTCGCGCGGATGGCTACTTTCTTATAAAACGTAACGCCATACGGACTTAGGCACTTCGCCGACGTTAAACAAACGGCCACCGGAGACCAGCTCCGCACGGCGATGATCCGCTGCACGATACATATTGATGATGTCCTGATTATCCGACAGCGTGTAGTTCAGGTGGTCAAACAGTTTTTCCAGGCTCTCAAGGGAATTGATCTTGCGAAATTTTAATAAATAGTCCTGAACTGTCATATTAATAAGTTTCCATATAAAAGTGAGTCATACCCGTTAAGGTAATTCGTTTGAATAATAAACGGATTAATAAAGACGTAAACTGCCCACTCAGGTAACGCGACTAAATTAGGAGTTTTCTTTGCGAAAGATTCAGGCATCTGATGATGCCTGGAAGAGAAGGTTAACCGTGTTCACCAGGAGTGGCAATAAGTAACTGACATATTATGTCACTCTTTATTACCGTAACCGGTTACTTAGGTTGGGCGACAGTGACAGGCTCCGGCGGTTGGTAGTTATCGATGTGGCTGGCAACGCCAAGCAAAATGACCGATACCCCAAGAACAATCCATCCCGCTAATTCAATGATTCGATTAATAATTGACGTCATAATTCGTGTTTGTAATTTATCCATAAATACCGGTTGCAAATGTTACAGCGCCAGGGGGGAGACAGCAAGTGCTTTGGGAACGGTTCCCTTAAGCACAATCAGCGGGTTAACCCCATATAACAAAAACAAGCGGAGCAGGATGCTATTTTAAGTCATATGGCACATGCTTAATCTGTCATGTGGCCAGGTTAGCCAGTGTGAAATAAGAACATCACAGGAGAGGGCAACACTATGAGTGATAGCATCCGTGTCGGGCTTATTGGTTACGGGTATGCGAGCAAAACATTCCATGCGCCGTTAATTGCCGGTACGCCGGGAATGGCGCTGGCGGCGGTGTCGAGCAGCGATGCCACCAAGGTGCATGCCGACTGGCCCACCGTTCCGGTTGTCTCTGAGCCTAAGCACCTTTTCAATGATCCGAATATCGATTTAATTGTGATCCCCACGCCGAACGACACCCATTTCCCGCTGGCGAAGGCGGCGCTGGAAGCAGGTAAGCATGTCGTCGTCGATAAACCCTTTACCGTGACGTTGTCTCAGGCACGCGAGCTGGACGCGCTGGCGAAAAGCCTTGGCAGACTGCTGTCGGTTTTTCATAACCGCCGCTGGGACAGCGATTTTCTCACGGTAAAAGCGCTGCTCAGCGAGGGAACGCTCGGGGAGATAACCTTCTTTGAATCGCATTTTGATCGTTTCCGGCCGCAGGTGCGAAACCGCTGGCGTGAGCAAGCCGGGCCAGGCAGCGGCATCTGGTACGATTTAGCCCCACACCTGCTCGACCAGGCCGTGAATCTGTTTGGCCTGCCGGTGAGTATGACGGTCGATCTGGCCCAGCTCAGACCCGGCGCGCAAACGACCGATTATTTTCATGCCATCCTGAGCTACCCGCAACGGCGGATAGTGCTGCACGGAACGATGGTTGCGGCTGCGGAATCTGCGCGTTATATCATTCACGGCACGCGGGGGAGCTATGTGAAGTTTGGTCTGGATCCGCAGGAAGACCGGCTGAAAAACGGCGAGCGTTTGCCTCAGGAAGACTGGGGATATGATATGCGAGACGGGGTAGTGACCAAAGTGGAGGGGGAGACGCTGGTGGAAGAAACCTTGCTGACGAGCCCGGGGAACTACCCGGCATATTATGCGGCCGTGCGTGATGCGCTGAACGGCACGGGGGAAAACCCGGTACCAGCCAGTCAGGCGATTCAGATTATGGAGTTGATTGAACTGGGCATTGAATCTGCCAAACATCGCGCCACGCTCTGTCTGGCATAAGTTTTGTTGGCCGGGTAGGGCGTAGCCGCCACCCGGCAAAGGGGTTACGCGTTTGCCACCTTATCACGAAGCGCCTGCTTCTCTTCTGGCGTGAGGAAGGCCATCTCCAGCCCATTAATCTGCGCCTGGCGGATCTGTTCGCGGCTCAGGCCCGCCTGCGGTGCGGCGACAGTGTACTCGTGGATAATGTCCACGCCCTGTACCGCCGGGTCATCGGTATTCAGCGAGGCCAGCACGCCGTGCTCAAGGAAGGTTTTCAGCGGGTGCTTATCCAGCGCGGGCACGGTGCTGGTCTGAATATTGGAGGTCAGGCAGGATTCAATCCCGATACGTTGCTCGGCCAGGAAGTCCATCAGGGCGCGATCTTCCACCGCTTTTACACCGTGACCGATACGCTCGGCACCCAGTTCACGGATGGCCTGCCAGATGCTCTCCGGCCCCGCCGCTTCACCGGCGTGAACGGTTACATGCCAGCCGGCATCACGTGCGCGGTTGAAATGTGACAGGAACAGGCTGCCCGGGAAGCCCAGTTCATCCCCGGCCAGGTCGACGGCGGTGATCGCGTCACGATGCGCCAGCAGCGCTTCCAGTTCCTGCAGACAGGCCGCTTCGCCGAAGGTACGGCTCATGATGCCAATCAAACGGGCCTGCACATCGAAGGCTTTGCACCCTTCACGGACACCTTCAATAACGGCTTCAACCACGCCTGCAACGGGCAGGCTGTGGGTCATCGCCATATAGCCTGGCGAAAAGCGCAGTTCGACATAATGCAGGCCGTTACGGGCGGCATCTTCGATATTCTCAAAAGCGACACGGCGACAGGCATCCAGTGAGGCCAGCATCTTTACGCCCCAGTCGAGTTTGCTCAAAAAACTGACCAGATCCGGTTCATTAGAGGTGACCTGAACGTGCGGGATCAGGGTTTCAAGCGATTGAGCAGGGAGCGTTAAATTGTACTGGCGGCCAAGATCGAGGATGGTTTGGGCACGAATGTTACCGTCAAGGTGACGATGAATATCTGTTAAAGGCAGGCGTGTATCAATCATGGTCGCACTCTTTTCTGGTTAAAGTGCGCCACATTATAAAAACAAAACGAGGTAAAAAGCTATTTGCGCAAGGGAATATTCCGTTGCGCAAACAAACTACAGGAGCGTGTTGATACCCGCAATCAGCCGCTGCACCCCTTGTTCCAGCTTGCTGCGCGGGCAGCCGGCATTCAGGCGGATAAAACCGATGCCTTCGTTTCCGTAGGTATATCCCGGCATGATGGCGACTTTTTGCTGCTCAATCAGTACGTTTTGCAGGGCGCGATCGTCAATATTTAACGGGCGCAGGTCAATCCAGGCGAGATAGGTCGCCTCGGGTGGCGTCCAGTTAAGTGCCGGAAAAGCGCAGTTCATTTCACGTGCGATAAATTTCAGGTTCGCTTCCAGATAGTCGCGCAGCGCGGCAAGCCACGGCTCACCCTGCTGATAGGCGGCAATATGCGCCGTCAGTGCCAGCACGGAGGGAGAGGAGAGACCGTCACGGCCTTTTAGCGCGCCCAGATACGCATTACGGCTCTCCTCATCGCCTATTAACCCATATGCGCCGGTCAGTGCCGGGATATTAAAGCTTTTGGAGCCTGAGGTCAGTAGTGCCCATTTACCGCGCGCGACCTTGTTCCATGGCGTGTGGCGATGTTCTCCCCATACCATGTCCATATGAATTTCATCGCTTATCACCGCCACGTCATAGCGCGCACACAGCTCAGCCATCTGCGCCAGCTCCTCCTGCGTCCAGACCTTGCCGGTCGGGTTTTGCGGGCTGCACAGCAGCAATATTTTGTTTTCCGGTTTCGCCAGGGCGGCCTCAAGCGCGGCCATATTTCCCTGCCAGCCCGTCGCCTGTTTCTCCATCGCCACTGGCACCACGCGGCGCGCATTGCCTTCAATGGCTTTATAAAACGCGTCATAAGCCGGGGTATGCACCACCACACCATCTCCCGGCATCGACCACAGGCGAATCAGCTCAGAGACCATATAGATCACGGAAGGGCCATAAACAACGGTTTCAGTATCAATCCGGCTGTTAAAACGTTGCTGGAACCAGTGCGCCACCGCGGCCAGGAATTCTTCGTTTTTCCAGCGGCTGTAGCCAAACACGCGGTGATCAATACGTTGATGTAGCGCATCGATAATGCAGGGGGCGGTGGCGAAATCCATATCAGAGATCGTAAAGGGCAGCAGGTCGGCGGCACCAAAACGGTCGGCAACATAATCCCACTGTGTACACCAGGTGCCGTGGCGATCGACAACGGTCGAGAAATCAAACATGACGTATGTCCTTAAAGTAAAACCCCCTCAGCGTGAGGGGGTGAGGCATCAGGCTTCGACTGTGCGCATCAGGGTGGCCAGCTCATCTTTGACCGACTGCACCTGCGGGCCGATAACCACCTGCAAATTGTGTTGATTCAACTGTACCACGCCGATTGCCCGGTTGGCTTTCAGGGCATTGGTATCCACTTTCGACATATCCGCCACCGACAGACGCAGACGGGTAATGCAGTTATCCAGAGAGGTAATGTTATCCGCACCGCCCAGCGCCGCCAGAATTGCCGGCGTGTTATAACCCGATTTACCCACTGTACCGGCAACGGCCTGTTCCACGCTGGTGGCGGTTTCGGCATCGCGGCCTGGCGTTTTCAGGTTAAAGCGGGTAATGGCGAAGCGGAAGATACCGTAGTACACCACGAACCAGATCGCCGCCACGACCGGTACCAGATACCACTTGGTGGACAAACCATGCAGGATGCCGAACACCACGAAATCAATTACGTTGCCGTCGGTGTTCACTGAAGTGCGATAGGTATGATCAATGTTTTCTGATCTACCTTGTGAACAATCAGACTATTGCAATGTTGAAAACTACAGATACACCCTCAACTGTGTATGCCGGAAGGAAGCCAAATACAAGATTGCAAATCCTTTTGAATTCTCCTGTTATTACCAACAAGCCACACAATCATTATTCCTCTTTCATTGATGAACGATAATTGTTGCCATCCAGTATGATTTTTGAGATGATAGGAGGTTATATAAATATATTCGTAAGCTTTGTTCCGTAGTATTTTCCCCCTCGAAAACATCCCCAACGTCAGATACAAGGCGGCTTTGCGCTATCGCAAATGCCCTCGTTTTACCGTGGTTTTAGGTAGTAACTATAGCTATGTGGGAGGTGTGGTCTCTTTCCGAGTACAAAAAGGTTAATTTAACAATGATGCAACAATCACAAACCCTGTTCGAATCGTCGATTTTATCGGCAACAAGTTTTCGTACCGTCTACCATGAACACGGACGTTACAAAACCATCAATGGCAACTTCTTTGTTCATGATGGTCACGAATACCGCATTAACAACAGAATCGGTTCTGGTATTCGCCACGATATACTTATATCAACAATCAACGAACTGAAAGCAATCCTGAAGCTCTACAGTCGAGTGTTCCTGACCCGTTTTGATCTCCACCTCCCTGAGTTCACTTCTGTTGAAGCTGGTAACGAATACATACGCAACTTGTTCAAACGATTACGTGACCGCCTAGGGTCTGGGAATAACGGTTTATCGGAACCTATCATCGATTTTGCTTACGGTTGGGTTTGCGAACAGGAAAAGGCTTCACAACCCCATTACCATTGCTGGATTGCACTTCCACATCGTTCGGTAAGATGGTTTGGAACGCCAGAAAGAGGGATTGCTGGTATTATTACGGAAATCTGGATGAAACTGACAGGTGGTAAAGCAACGCTGGTAAACTTATCTAAAGCCAATAAAGACTATCCCGATCACTACGTCATACATCGTGACGATCCTTCATCACTCGAAGGTCCGGTATTCTGGCTTTCTTACCTGGCAAAAGAACGTGGTAAAGCGCAAACTGGGAAGGGAACGCGCATGTGACCTGCCCCCACGATTAGATACAACACTCAGTTAGTAACGTCGGAATCTTCATTCTCAGAATGACCCTTTCTCCAGCCCGCTGCAAATTCAGACGGTGTCT